>QMWL02000037.1 GCA_003661605.2 archaeon | reverse complement strand
TGAAAGAGGAATGCCCAGAATGGATGAGGAAACACAAACCACTTTGGTTAGAAGGCTCTGTGATAAAATTAGAAAAAATAAGGAAAAGATAACACGATCTGAGGAATTTTTATTAGAAGATGCGGATGTGGTCATTATCGCTTACGGCACTCCTGCTCGATCCGCTCGCGCGGCCGTTCGAGCTGCAAGGAAAAGAGGCGTTAAAGCGGGATTACTGCGCCTGATCACGTTGTGGCCATTTCCTGAGAATGTGGTAAAAAAAGTAGCGAAAAAGGCGAAGCATATTGTTGTATGTGAGATGAACTACGGGCAAATGGTTAAGGAAGTGATGCGTTACTGCACAGAGGATAAAATCTCCTTTTTGCCTAAATTGGGCGAATATCCACCTACAATCGACGAAATTTTGCAAGTAATTACTCAGAAATGAGCGTCGGATCGCTTCAGAGCTGTGTGAGAAGAGCGCTTTATGAAGTAGATCCAAAGAAATACCTACGTGTTGAAACGTTACCACATATATGGTGTGCAGGATGCGGTAATGGTATTCTCTTACAATGTTTTGTAAGAACTTTAGCAGCATGTGATATAGATCCAGATAAGTTGATTGTTATATCGGGTATAGGTTGCGCAGGACGCATTACGACATATATAGACGCGTGTTGCGTTCACACCACGCATGGAAGAACGCTTCCTTTCGCCACAGCGGTATCGCTCTGCCGACCCGATGCTCATGTTGTTGTGATAAGTGGTGATGGGGACCTAGCAGCTATAGGGGGGAATCATTTGATCCATGCTGCGCGACGCAACGTTGATGTGCTCGTCATTTGCGTCAACAACTTCAACTACGGCATGACCGGAGGTCAGTATGGACCCACAACTCCAGAGGGCTCACATACCAAGACAACGCCTTACGGTACATTCGAACCACCTTTCAACCTAGTCGACCTCGTTGCTTCTGCAGGAGCAGCATTTGTAGCACGATGGACTGCAGCGCACCCTGTTCAGATGATACAAACACTCATCAGGGCATTCAACAAGAAAGGATTCAGGTTTATCGAATATGTCTCACCATGCCCAGAGTACTTTGGCCGCTTGAATAAAATGGGAAAGCCGCAGCAGATGCTTAGAGTGCTTAAACAAGTGAGTGTAGTGAAACACGGTGTTGATCCTTCTGAAGCAACGATGAATCCCTTTAATCGTATTGTAGTAGGAGAGTTTCTCGAACGAACTCGTCCAACATTTACTGACAAGCTAAGAAAAGTTGTAGAAAGAGCGCGGCGGCGGTAAACATGATTGATCGAATTGAAATTCGAATTGCGGGCTTCGGGGGACAAGGTATTATAAAAGCAGGAGTCTTACTGGGAAGCGCTCTCGCAAAAAACGGTCTATATGTTGTTGGCATACCATCGTATGGACCCGCTTCGCGAGGCGGGCGTTGTAAGTGCGATCTAGTTGTATCAAGTCAGGAAATCGACTACCCCCTTGTCACAAGGCCGGATGTATTGATAGCAATGTCGCAAGAGGCCTATGATGCCTACATCGAGGAGGTTAAGGAAGGAGGTACCGTTATCTACGACCCCAGACTTGTCCATCCAGAATTGAAGAAAGCCATCAATTTGCACAAAATACCTGCTACCGATGAAGCGGAGCGTTTAGGCAACCGCATCGTAGCAAATATGGTGATGCTCGGAGCCTTCGCAGCTATAACAAGAATGCTTACAGTCGAGATGCTCGAAGATGCTGTTAAGGATGCATTTTCTGGAAGCATTGCGGAGCTAAACCTGAGAGCACTACGTAGAGGCTTCGAGTTAGCATCTGGTCAAACTAACTAGCTACCTGATAGAGTTTCGACGCTCGCATCCAACCTATCAAGGTCAATCACTGCATATGTTGTCTCTCCGGACACGTATCCCGCAAGCGTGCCAGGGTTTACCACTAGAGTTTTGCCCACTTTCTCTACCCTAGCTCGGTGCGTGTGACCGATGATTATCAGATCAAAAGCACCACGATTTGCTAGATCAATTAAGACATCATTTTCTAAGTGGTGGGTGATGAAGATCCTTCTCCCGGCGATGGTTGTTATGAGCACAAAACCCCCGATACGCGCACCGATTTCAGAAAACTTGCGTTTTAACGCGGGTTTGTCACCATCGTTATTCCCCCATACGCCGAAGAGCTTTGGTCCTATAGTTCTGAAAGGCTCCGCTGTAAATGGAGAAACGTAGTCTCCAGCGTGAAAGATGGCTGTAGGGTTAAGCTGTTTTGCAATAGTAGTGAAGACCTGTATGTTTTCAACCCTGTCGTGAGTATCGGATACAGCGAGCACTACAGTCATCTGTGCTGTTTCGACGAGTAAGTAAGTGTTTTACGCTAGAGATGAGCTGATAGAGTTACAAGCGCTTGGCCAATTCGGCGAAGTGATGGCGGTCTTTTGAATCTCACAAATTTGCTAGTTTTTCTAGCCATCCGAATACGTAGCTCCGTATGTGAAGGCAGCTCCCTGGAAACAATTTCTCCGTCAACTATGAGGGTAACTGGGTAATCTCGCCCATCGATATCTATCACGATTTCTTGATTGGAGGGAATAACTAGCGCAGGAGTCTTTTCGAGTGGGCAGACAGCGACAATCACTAGGCAATCAAGATCAGGGTATATGACAGGACCGCCTGCCGAAAGTGCGTGAGCAGTAGATCCTAAAGATGTCGCAACGATGATAGCATCTGATGCAATGCGATACCGCAGTTCGCCGAGCTTAACGTCCGCCCACAACATCCGAAAGTGTCTAGAAGAGCATATCACTACTTCATTTGCAGCGAGAAAGCTTTGTTCAGCAACAAGTACTCTAAGCTTTCGAAACTCCTCGATATAATAGTCGTCCGCGATCAGACGTTCAACAGCTTCACGGACCTCCCCAGGCACAACCTCCCCTAATAAGCACCTATGTCCAAGCATTACTGCAAGTATTGGGACATCATAACGACGCAAACAACGCAAAATAGTTCCATCCCCGCCTACCGCGATAACCATCTCAGGCGATATGCTTACTTCTGTAAGGGATGGAAACCCTGGTGGTGGCGGCGATTCAGGGTCGAAAAACACTCTAACACCATGTGCTTTTAGCATAGCGGCGATATCGTATGCTAGCCGACGAGCCTCAGGGTGATCAGGGCGATATAGCACACCTACTGCTTGCGGCGGCATCGTTGCCCTTTTATGATGCAACAATATAGGTTAGGATGTCGGTCCGCTACGTAGATCTGGGTAGCATCAAGGAGGGTCAATACATTGTGATGGACGACGAAGTATGCCGTGTTGTGAGTGTGGATAAGAGCAAGCCAGGGAAGCATGGTAGTGCAAAAGCACGAGTCGTCGGCATAGGCGTGTTCGACGGATCGAAGCATACGCTAGTAGCACCAGTAGACACTCAGGTAGCGGTTCCTGTAATTGAAAAAAGAAAGGCACAGGTTTTGGCGATTATGGGAGATTTTGTTCAATTAATGGATTTAGAAACTTACGAAACCTATGAAGTTCCGCTCCCTAGCGACCCTGAACTGCGAGAAAAAGTTCAGGAGCAAGTAGAAGTAGAAGTTTGGCACGCGCTAGGAAAGAGAGGTATTATGCGGGTCTTTGGATCCTAACACGCTTTACACGGATTTCAACCAAGCCTTCAGCGATTAACCGTAGTGTGGTAGATCGCGTGTCAACATCGACGGGGAGGTCGATCGCAGCACGGTAGCAGCGACAAACGCCAGTCAGCCTTTCACTAATTTCTGACAAATGGAACGGTCTTCGCGCTTCACCGTATACTTCTATCATATTTTTGTGTGCGGAAATGCGAATCGATCTCTCGTCTACAAAGGGCATGTCAACGAGTATACGCACTTCATCCGGTTGTACTAAGACGTTATACAGAGGTTCAATTGCTTCACCGTGAGCTATGGCTTCGGCCTCCCTAAGGAAGGCCCGTTCCATAAGACGATCAACTTCTTCCTCGAGCCGATCTAAAGCCTCTTCAGCATATTCCGCAAACTGGTGAATTTCGTGAAGCAACTTCCGTAGCATGCGTCGAAGGTTCTCAGACATCCTTACACGTATAGAGAAGGAGGTGCTTCTAGCTCGTGGGTTTTCTTCATTCGCTCTAGTTCGGCTGCCGCACGTCGCATGAGCGTTCTAGCAGCTAGGCGAATCTTCTCTCCTTGCTCGATGAGTTCTCCAACGTCTATTTCCAAACGGGTCATTGAAGAGAGGACCTTTAGTAACGCTGCTGCCGCTGCTGGATCTGGAACGTTGTAGTACGCTTGAGCTAAGAGCACAACAACGTGTATACCATAGTTACGAGCTTCGTGTACTAAAACAGCATAGGGACCTACTAAGTAACCATCTGGGATTACGCGAATGCCGTGTTCCTCGAGAAGACCGAGTCCTTGTGAACTAGATACAACACCAAAGACCCTCGGTTCCTTTACGTTTGGTCGGTTAGCATCTGCTATACCGCCTAGGGCGTATATGGAACGGACGCCTCGGGAGAGCGCCCAGATGATCACTCCCCGAATAAACGGACGTATTAGAGAGGCGGGAATCACGGTTTCTGGTGCAAGTACAAAGGGGTTTCCATTTCCATATATTGCGTAAGGAGAGTAAGGAAGACCTCTTCGAAGTAGTGCTATTGGAGGAAGCCTATCGTCTAGTATTTCCGCAGATATTGGAAGCTGCAGTTTACGAACTATGAACGTTGCAGCAATCGTGCCAGCAAGACCTACATCTGGAATACCCACAACCATATAGGGACGTTCAACGATAGTGAGACCTGGTTGTTCGCGAACACGTACTATATCTAAGGGAAGTGTCGCCACGTAAGGTCGTACGTAGCTACTTCTTAGGTTTTGGTACTAACTCCGCTTCATCAATCAGGAGAACACCCGCTCCACAATGCCATAACGTGCGTGCGGACTTGATACGTATCCGCGCCTTATGAAGAGGACTGTCTAGAACAAAAGTTTCGTACTCTCCCCCTTCACCCGCTGGATTAATACCATGTTTACGGCAAATCTTCAGTAATTCGCGCACAGAGTCTTCATTAAGCGTTCTTCCCAGCCATGACCGATCAAGACCCCAGGCAGCCACACTGGTTATTATAGCAACGAGTCCCGCCCGTACCTCCTCGACAAGGACGGAGGCGGGCTCTCTCCCCCAAAGAGGAAGAAAGGGTTCCAGGTTGAGTTCAGAGCATATGCGTAGGATCCTTTTATACTGGTAATGAGAAGCTATTGCACCCGCGATCAAAACGTTTACAGCGATTTTCTGCGCACGTAGCTTTTCCACAAGTTCGTCGATCTCACGTTCCTTCTCACCAGAGACGGGAATTGAGATGAAGGGTATTCCAATCGCCTTAGCGAGTAGAGGTAGTAAGTGAGTATTAGGGTAGTGAAACATGTAGCTATTGCTTCGTTGAGGTTGAACAAAGACCAAGGTTGTAACCGTGAATCCTCTGCGCAAAGCGAGCAAGAGCGCATAGAGACTGTCCTTACCCCCAGAGATTAGAGCCGCAGCACGCACATGCAGATAAATAAACGGCGTAGCTAAGCATTACGCGTGGAGAAAGGATTAAGTGCGAAACTCAGAGATGCCATCAAGCGATTACTTAGGAGACCTATCGTGGACGAGGCTGCTGTCGCAGAATTTGTTAAAGATATACAAAAAGCACTAATTGTCGCTGATGTTGATGTTAAGTTAGTCCTTGATCTATCCAATAGAATACGAGAGCGTGTTCTCAAAAAACCACCTCCGCCAGGGGTCTCCTTGAGAGACCATGTGATATATGTTGTATATGAAGAACTAACCAATCTACTTGGTAAAGACAGATATCGTATATCAATATCTCCTGGGCGAGGGCATGTCTTGCTTCTCGTGGGTATACAAGGATCGGGTAAGACTGTGAGTGCTGTTAAACTAGCTCGCTGGTTTTCGAAGAGAGGTCTTAGAGCGGGGGTTGTGTGCGCTGATACCTACAGACCTGGTGCTTACCAGCAACTGGTACAATACGCGAAACCGTATCACATAGAGGTCTATGGAGACCCTACGGCTTCGGACGCATTGCGTGTAGCAAAGGAAGGAGTTGAGTTCTTCAGAAAACGGAAGTACGATATCATAGTTGTTGATACTGCAGGTAGACACAAGAAAGAGGATGCTTTAATGCAGGAGATGCGTTTATTGTACAAGAAATTGAATCCTGATTGCGTAGGATTAGTGATTAGTGCAGATATGGGACAGCAAGCGGGTCCTCTCGCTGCTGCATTTCACCAGATAGCACCTGTAGGATTCATCATATTAACCAAAATGGATGGAACTGCAAAGGGAGGAGGGGCGCTCTCCGCTATCGCTGCTACTGGAGCACGTGTAGCGTTCTTGGGGACAGGTGAAAAAGTGGACGACTTCGAGGAATTCGTTCCCTCAAGGTTTGTTGCACGGCTTCTCGGGCTTGGAGACCTGGAGGGACTCCTAGAGCGTGTGAAGCAGGCACAGCTTCAGGTAACCTCTAGAGAGGCAAGGCGCATGCTACGAGGGAAGATTACACTCGAGGAACTAGTATCTAGGCTTGAGCAGGTGCGACGCATGGGACCTTTGACAAAGCTACTTAGCTACCTTCCTGGAGGAATGATGCTTCCTGACGAAGTATTTAAGGAACTGGATAAATTGGATGAGAAGCTTAAACGTTGGCGTGCAATCTTGAACTCGATGACCAGAGCGGCAAAAGAGAATCCTCGCATACTTAATGCCTCTAG
>QMWL02000036.1 GCA_003661605.2 archaeon | reverse complement strand
GAGCAAGACGGAAACCCTGGTAACCCCCCACCACAACAGTCCAAACAGAAGCAAAGCTCCCCCCTTTAGCCCGTCTCCTCTTCTTCTGCAACCATGCTTCGGACGCTGTATAACCCCCTACTAGTGCCAAAGCAGAAGATGCTTGCACTACGTAGAAGAGCCAAATCCCAACCTATTTCTTCATCTAATCACGCAACAAATGCTCTATTTCGCTTACATTGGCTAACATCCATGGTACATTCGTTAAAATGCGTTGACTTCCAATACTTGCGATCAACCAGAGTTTCTCGTGGGGTATCGTTAACCAAACTGCATACACATTTTTATCATCAAGATTCAATTATAATAGAAAATGAATAATAAAAAGACAATGTTAAATAGGAGCAAACACTTCTCGTTCGATGAAACACGCACCCATACTGCTGGCCTTAACGATGGTCCTTGGATTACTAGTACCTGCAGTAGCGTATGCTCAGAAAACAGGCCCGATTCGCTGGACTGGGACTCTGTACTTTAACGGATCTCCAGTTCCAGGAACCGAACTTCATGGAACCACATACCTGATTCCTAGTGGTACGCAGGTCGTTGTTCAACCAGGTGCTCGCTTACTATTTGGTCCGAACTACATGCTAGTGGTTGAAGGCGAGCTATTGGTACAAGGAGAGAAAAACGCTCCTGTCTACGCCCTTGCACTCGATAAGGTGCGTGGTTGGCGGGGAATCCTGATTCAAGGTAGTACTTCTCATGCACATCTTCAGTACTTTATCATGGAAGAGTTTCGAGGGTATGCGCTCCGCATCGCCGATACCCATATTGTTGCTCATCACATCCACTTAACCTCCTCCTACTGCATGGGATTACTGTACCTAAAACATGCATCTGGCTGCATCCACGATGTAAACGCGAGTGCAACTCTGCGAGGTATGGGTAGAGTTAAGCTAGCTCCCGATGTTACTGTCCGAAGGGCTGCTATAGCGGTATATCTGCGTCGCTGCCATAGCGTCTCACTACAGAACATCACCGTAGATGTTCAAGGTTATCCTGGTTGTAGTGTCCTTGGTTTACTCCTTTTCAACAGTAGTAATATCCACGTAGTTCACTCCGAGGTCAAGGTCTTCGCTCAAGTACGGGTACTTCCACCACCTCCTCGTACCCCTCCAGGTATTCCACCACGTAACGCTCCTACATTCTCCGAAGGTGGCAGTAGTAGCAGACTCAATCCACGTCCTCCCTCTTCGAGACTACGCGCAGTCGAATCCTACGGGTTTGCCGCTACTACTGACTGTTCAAATATTCACGTAGAGCATAGTGCCTTCCAAGCTGTAGGAGAGGGTCACGCAACCTATGTAGCCGCTTTCTACGTAACTGAACGAAGCTGCCACGTGTACGTAGATCACGTAGAAACTTACGCGTGTTCCGAAGGTAAGGGTACTGCATGTGCGTTCTGGGTCGAAAACCACGCAAAACACGTATACGGTGAACACCTATCCCTAATCGCGCGCTCGTCGGTCTCCGGTACAGCGATAGCCATATGGGTTGAAACATATGTTAGCAAGCTACACCTCGCGCACGTAAACGCTACCGCGATTGCGGGCAACGGTTCCTTATCTCATCCTAATGGAGGCAAGGCTCTAGGGTTTGTACTCCGAAGTTCTAGAGACGTGCAGCTTGTTCACGTAAGTATTCAAGCTCACGGAGGCGACGGCGTAGATGGTTGTGCTACTCACCCTAATGGTGGGTCTGGAGGTCCTGCAATAGGTGCGATGCTGGAATGTAGCGAGTGCTCAGCAACACACGCTGTCTTTGCAGCTTACGGTGGTGATGGCGGTGATGCCTATGGTGCAAACGGAATACCTGGTGATGGCGGTGACGCTACCGCGCTTCTTCTTATCGAAAGCTACCTCTACGGGAAATACACTACAATCGAGGAAGACGGCGTAGCAGGTACTTAGTCGGTAGGTGTTTTTTTTACCCAAAACTAGTTATAGTCGCCACTAGGCTGCGTATGTGGAACTATATGAAGCAATTCAAGGGAGGCGTTCCATTCGCGCCTTCAAGTCAGACCCTGTTCCTGAAGAAGTCCTACATCGAGTCTTAACTGCAGCCATCTGGGCACCCTCTGCGGGCAATCTTCAGCCTTGGGAGTTCGTTGTCGTACGCGAACCGAATCGTAAACGTCAGTTAGCTAAGGCTGCTTTAGGTCAGTACTTCATTGCTGAAGCACCTATTGTCGTTGTTGTATGTGCAAATATCCGTCGTACCGCTACCTACTACGGTAAACGGGGTGCTGAGCTTTACTGTATTCAGGATACTGCTGCCGCTACGCAGAATCTACTGCTTGCTGCTCACGCAGAAGGCTTAGGCGCTTGTTGGATCGGCGCCTTTCGTGAAGACAAGGTTGCTAGTCTTCTACAGCTCCCTCCTCATGTACGACCTGTTGCAATAGTGCCTATTGGGTATCCAGCAGAAAAGCCTCGCGCACCTTCCCGTCGTCCTCTTAGCGAGGTGCTTCACGAGGAGACGTGGTAGTGTAACGGCGCACAAACTCCGCAAGATAGCGGAAGAGGGGAACGCCATCCATACGAACCACGGGTATGCGCTGCCCCTCGTAGGTTTCAATCCATGGTTTGTACTCCGGCATTGGCGACCAGCAAAGCTCTGATATTACCGCCTCGCCTTTGTGAATGAGGTGCGCGACTGCGGGACGGTCCACTACCACGCACAGCGCTAGCCCCTCTATCCACTGAAGATGAGGAACTCGTGAAACCAAAGCACACCAAGCAAGATCCCTGAGATCGCGTTTCGCCAATGTACGTACCACGACGCGGCGGATTGGTTCGTAAGATACCTCCAATCTATCGTCCCTGATACCCTACTCGAACTCGTGGCTTTTCCTTAAGCTGATCAATGAGGTCACAGAGTGCTTCAAAGAACTTCATACCCGCTGCTCGAACTATAGGGATGCGGAACCCTCCTCGCGTTTCGATGTAGGGCTGGTACTCAGGGAAGGGTGCCCAACAAAGCTGTGAAACAACTAATATCCCCTCATCGATTTCCTTTTCGATAGCGTGCTCGTAAACCTCTACGCAAAGCAGACGACCCCGAATCCAGTAAAGCCGCGCCGCGGAGTAGGATGCGGCACACCATACAAGATCCTCAACCGAACGCTGGTCCACTTCTAGAACGCGAACCTCGCGAGTCGGTGTATAGACAGCGCGCACCGTTCCCCTTTAGCGCTCCTTTTTAGCCTCTTTAGCCTAGTGTATACTCGGCAAGAGACCATCCGATGAACGCTGCTACGACCACAAGGGGGAAGAACACCACGGTTCGTGCTACTAAGTACAGAACCGCGTACTCAAAGTAGTACAAGCCGATAAACCCAGTATGGCGTAAGACCAGTAGAGGCGCCAGCTGAATGAGAGTGTGTGCCAGCGTAAACGCTACAGCGTACAGAAGCACTTCCCTCGCCTCTCGCAAGCCTGCTGCTCCCACTACCGCGATCACAAGCCATAGCAGGAACGTTCTAGCGTCCACAACAAGCCCTATCGCTATCGATGATACAGCTGCAGCAAAGCTTCCAAACCCGAACCCTAAGAGGATCGGATACGCTACCCACCGCCACTTAGCCAACGCCTTTAGCCTCACCAACTCTAATTAGGCTGTGCCTGCACTCCTAACCCCTAGCGAACGACGGCGTCTCCGCTTACTCTACCGCATCTTCACCATCACTGCCCTGGTTCTTCTCGCTGTAGCAGCGCTCTCTACACTATTCTTCATCCACCACATACACAACCTTGCACGAGCTTACCAACAAATAGATGTTAGTGTACAAGAGTGGTTCGTTAATGTAAGTAAATGCCGCATCTGGTATGTCGTTACCATATGTAACCCAACTTCAATCAACTTCTCACTAGACTGGCTAGATCTTAGCCCGAGCTGTAAAACGAAGGATGGTCTACATCCGCTACCTGGAACCTCGCAGACAACATATCGCATCCTCCCTCCCTTTACTACCACGCGTGTGGATGTATGGATCCCGGTATCTGAAACCGACATAGAGTATATCATATGCGCGGAGAGCTGGTTTTTGAACGCAACCATCCGCCTACGCGGTCCGCTTGGCTACTATTACCTACAGGCGCACGTTACGCTTCCTCCTCCGACTCTTCTTGAATCGGGGATCCTTTACCCGTAATAACCAAACCCCGCCGAACCACGCCAAAACGCCCTATTCTAACCCAGAAATACCACACACGTACTCGGTGCGCGCGCTCCCAGCGCCGTACCCATAGCTCGTATATTATGTTGTGCGCTACAAGCCCTCCAAGAAGTCCTACCCAGCATCCAAATCCCAATAGTCCAAAAACCATGACAAGTAGGATCAGAAGTAGTGGAAGCAGTATGAATATGGTCAGGTTAATGACGAGGATGCTAAGTGTACGCCGTCGTTCGAGAACCCGACGCCACCCTTTTAATCGCTCTTCAACCCATCCTTGCTCCAGAAGCTGCGGTGCTATACGGAGGAAGCGCATTCGTCGAATTAGCACCAGTATTGCTGCTAAGCCTACTAGGACTGTAGCTCCTACAACTGTTGCTAGTGGTGAAACCTTTGCCCCCAAGAGCGTGAGAAAAAGTACGGCAATTCCAACGGTAATTCCTTGTAATACAACTCCTCCTCCAAGTACGGGTCGCGGATAAGGGTATCGTTCACCGAAATCGCGTAATCGTCGCTTCTGCTGCACCTCCCTCATCATCAAGCCTTTATATCAGCGTGCATATACCCAACGTGAGTCGCGCGACAAAGATATGGCTACTCTCAGCTGTGTGCTTAGCGCTCCTCCTTCTCGTAACAACCGTAATCCAGCCAGCACAAGCCGCACCTGATAACCAAGCTGTCCCTCCCTACGACAACGAATGGCCGAAGGAGACCAACGGACCTGGTGGTCCTCGCGCTGATGCGATCGTCTTCCGCGTTATTACACAGCCCGATGCGCAGATCATGGCTCTACTGAAAGGAGAGATTGACATGGTTGGTTGGCCTGCTCCACCTGAGCAAATCCCCCAGCTTAAAGAATACGAGAAGAAGGGGCTGATCAAACTCTTCTACGCGGAAGAGAACTCCCTCTTCTACTTAGCTTTCAACTTCCGTCGATACCCCTTCCAACAGTGCTTTGATCCAAACGATCCTGAAGGCACCTACGACCGAGCTGCTCTCGCTCTACGCAGAGCAATATCTTACCTCGTTGACAGAGACTACATCCTCAACAAGATCCTCAAGGGCTACGGAAAGATAACTCCCAGCGTCGTTCCTCCATGGACGGGGCGGTGGTACGATCCCAAGGTAAAGGAGCTATACGAGTGGACCCATAAATACGATCCTGACAAGGCCAGAGATCTTCTGCGAAGCGCTGGCTTTGAAGACACGGATGGAACTGGCTGGCTAAATGACCCGAGAACGGGAAGGGATCTCCCAACCATGTACCTATACACGCCAAGCTATGACCCGATACGGGTTCAGGTGGGAGACCTCATTGCAAGCGCATGCCAGAGCGTTGGCATTCCCGTTTACAACAAGCCTATTGACTTCAACAGCCTAGTTAACCTCGTCTTTGATGCACACGACTTTGACCTCTACATCCTCGGATGGCTCCTCGGCCGTGAGCCTCTATGGCTCTACTACCTCTTCCACTCTAACCAAGACGTTCCTGGAGGCAACAACGCACCCGGTATCCACAACGCTACGTTAGACGATAACCTGACTAAGATCTGGGAAGCTACAACTCCCGATGAAATGGAGGAAGCGGTATATAACGCTCAAAGGATCATCGCAGAGCAAGTTGCTTACATCCCCCTCTACTACCGAATCCAGGTAGTACCCTGTAGCGCACGCTGGGAGGGCTACTTCGTAGAACCGTTAGGTGGTCCTGCCAACTTCTGGACATTCCTACAGGTGCATCCACGAGACACACCCACGGGTGGTGTCTTCAGGTTCGCACTACTTGATCGGGTTCGAACTCTCGACTACTGGGCTGCAAGCTCAGTTTGGGACTGGTATGTACTAGGTCTGCTCTTCGAAAGCCCGATCGCGATCGAGCCTTTCAATTACACCGAAATCCCGTGGCTTGCTAACTTTACTGTAGAAGAAACTGATGGCGGTCTGGTGATCACCTTCAACTTCGGCCGCAGAGACGTTATGTTTCATGATGGAACTCCCCTTACTGTTGAGCACTATGCGCGCACCCTGGATTACATCAACCGCACAGCTGGTAAGCTGCCTGGTGCTGAGGAGTGGACGTATGTAGGCTATCTACGATACGAGTTCATCCCCGGCAATGACACTGCCATCCGGCTTTACTTCTCAAGAAAGAGCTACTGGGCGCTTCGAATAGCTGGTGGAACCGCTGTTCTGCCAATGCACTACTGGTGGAAGGACTGGCCTACCTGCACGGAGGTGCGTGACCCGTACAGCCCGGGTCTAACAGATAAAGAGCTCACTTGTGGAAGCGGACCCTATATCTTCAAAGAGCTGCATCCTGATTACGTGGTTCTCGTCAAGAACGACAACTACTGGCGGAAGAAGCTCATCCAGCCCTCGAAGGCAGTACCTCCTCCACCGCCTGGCGTTTGGAACTTAGAGCAACCACAAGGTCAGCCAGCTGAGGACCCAAGCCGTGCTATTGCAGAGCGAGCTTCGTCGTCGATCAAAGAGCTTGTTCGACTGATGTGGATCACTTCCTTAGGTACTGCTGTAATCGGTTGTGGCATCGTAGCTGCTGTCGCCTTCTTCGTGAGGAGGCGTACGGGTTAGCACTTTTTTGAAACCATTTAAGCCCCTCCCCTTCCACCCAAAGTATGGCATTTACACGCTACCTGGTGCGCCGCATCATAAACTCGATCATCGTTGTCTTCGCTATCATCGTCCTCAACTTCATCGTCTTCCGTATCATCCCAGGAGACCCTGTCAGCATCATTCTCGACCCAACGATGAGTCAGTACAAGAAGCTGCTTCTCCGCCACCTTTTCGGACTTGACCGCCCCCTCCACGAACAGTTCGTCCTCTACCTCTACAACATGCTACGTGGCGAATGGGGCTTCTCCTTC
>QMWL02000035.1 GCA_003661605.2 archaeon | reverse complement strand
ATCCTACGGTTGAGAGTACAGTACACCTGAACTGGTCGCTTACCCCTCCAAGTCATCAGCGTGGCTGTGGGCGTTGTGATCGCGCTATTCATCTAAAACCCTACCAGCTCTACAGGATCGACCTCGAGCCTCCTTGCCTTTACCAGCTACGCATCGAGGTTTGTGGATCGATCCGTATCGTTAATCTTGCTGCCTATCTGATTGATAACAAGTTGTTCTTGGTCTGGGGGTACTCCGTCCCCCTCCTTTCTCATGCGTACTTCCTCCTCCACTACAGTACTTCTTCACACATCTTCTACACCGCACTCCTCACTTCATACCGTCCTGCCGTTCCTGAACCCTACACGCTATCCACACTACTCGTATACGATCACGATGTGCATAAGCTCTTGCTCCACGCCTCTATCACGGAAGAAGGGCATAACCTCGTTCTCCACCTTCCCAGGGGCAGTAACCACTGGTACTGGATTCCCTATCCTGTCACAGAAAGTAGTACCAACGACGAGTAAGCGTCTTTTTTCTAAACCATATCATAGGTTTCGTCTCTGGTAATTGTGAAAAACTTAATTTGTACACGATCTGCGATCTTGGCGATGAGCGGGAAGACGCCGGAGCAGATTTTGCGAGAGTTGGTGGAGCAATTGGGGGCGCAGCGGGTGCGGGAGATTTTGTCGCAGGTGGAGGCGGCGGTGCCTCCGACGAAAATGGATGTGTTGCGGACGCGGATCTGTCCGACGGGGCGGGGTGCGGTGTTTCGGCTGAAGCGAGCGGTGTGGGCGGTGATAGGGGAGGAGAACTTGGATGAGGAGAAGAGTAAGGAGAATTGGGGAGAGTTTGCGCGGAAGCTGATCGAGTTCTTGAACGCGCACAGGATTTCGGAGCGGCCGATGCGGATTACGCTCTACTATACGATTCAGGATAGTGTGTTTAAGCCGCTGCGGGCGGAGATCGAGTACTTTCCGATAGAGCCAGAGCGTATAACGTTCGTGCCGACTAGCTAGCGAAATAATATAGCGGGCAATATTTATTATCGCTCTCCTCCGAACCCCAGCGATGTCTGGAGAAAACCAGATTGTAACCCGGCTCTGTCCAACGGGGCGTGGTGCAATATTCCGCCTCAAGCGCGCAGTATGGGCTACAATCTCACGGTTAAAGAAGGAGCAGGGGCTAGATGCGGACGCTAGTGGTGATAACTGGCGAGAGTTTGCACGCGCTCTTGTGAATAAACTGAACGAACTCGGGGTCTCTACCTATCCAACGCGAATAATCCTCTACTACCGGATTGAGAACAACGTGTTCAAACCAGTACGGGCAAAGATCCAGTTCGCGCGCGCCCCGCTCGAGGAGGTCGAGTTCTCTCCGTAGAACCCTTATTTCTCTGGAGCATAGTCCTGTGTGAGTAGCACAACCCCTATCGAACGAGCTAAAGAACAGCTTTCCGCACTCGTTGCAGAACTTGGCATTAACCGCGTACTTGAACTACTCTGTGCTCTTGCCTCCGATCAGGAGGCTCTTGACATTCCCTCTGACGCTAAGCAGTTTCGCACCTCTTTGGCTGTAAGCGGGCGTACGGCTATCTGGCTACTCTACCGGTTCGTTCGGACACTAATAAGTCGCGAGGGGCTTCAAGAAGAGGAAAGCCTACAGCAGTGGAAGCAGCTAGCGCATCACCTCATCTCCTTCCTCGACGCGATTGGAGCAGGTAGCGCACCTACACGTCTCTCCCTCTACTACACTATCGAAAACCGTGTGTTTAACCCACTTGTAGTCGAAGTAGAGTACTATCTGGGTAAGCCTATACGACGCGTCTACAGGCTTTCTTGAGCGAGCTTCGGCTTTCTCCACCAGATACCGAAGCGCACCCGCCCGCGTTCAAGCAGCAGCTCCCAGTCGAGAAACACGATAAACAGAACAATTCCCAATAAAGCGACCGCTGATGCGAGAATCCCCCACCAGCCTGTTGCTCCATACGCTGCTCGAATGATGTCTACCGAGTAGTAGCCTCCGTAAGAAAGCACCAACCCCATCGCCACTTTTCCAGCAATTAGCGGCGGCATAAGGCGACGTAAGCTATACCGCCCCATCCCTAGAGGAATCAGGAGGATGTCGTCTGGGAAAGGGGTAAACGCAGCGAAGAAGATCAGAACGGGTGGCTTCCACCCCCCTCGCTCTAACATGCGTTGAAACGCTGCTCCCCGCGTACCGAGGGCACGGCTTCCTAGAATTCCTGCTAGATAGCTTGTAAGCTCCCCTATGCTCATGCCTAATCCGAACACGATCCCTGAGATTAGAGGCGAGAAGTAGTGGGCGGTGGAGAAGAATACGATTTGCGTAGGTATGGGTAGCAGGATGGATGCTGCGCCTACAGCTCCTAGTAAAAACACTCCCAGATAGCCTAGCGTTCGGAGGAGCTGTTCGAACACTCGCGCCTCGCTAGAGGTGGTTTTTAAGATAAGGCAAGGCGAGCTCACCTGTGCAGTTCTTCTAAAATCTTCCACAAAACTCGTCAAAGCATCGCTAGTCTTGCACGACTACACCAAACTATCAGCCATAGTCTTTCAGTTGTGCGGTAGGTTGTGTATTTGTGCGCGAAAAACGCGGTTCTCCGCAAATTTTGAAAATTTGTACTGTCTGAGGGGTTTTCTGCCTGATATGTAAAGCATAGCGTACTAAATGGTCGACTTTGCTTGACAATCCTGTAAATTCAGGGAGCGTTTTAGCAAATATTGCAAGAATGATGAGAAGCTCTTAGATGAAGGCTTAGCCTTATATATTCACGACCGGATACTCTAGGCGATGCCCCCGTACAAGTACAAGGGATGGACTCTGTATAAGCGGCAAGTAAGGCTACGAGGAAGCGGGAAGCTGGTTACTGTCTACTTCTTCAGCAAGCGCAAGCCCAAGAGCGGCACACCTGTATCCGAGTCTGAGTTCCGAAAGCTCGAGGCTGCAGGTGCAACCATCGTCGTAAACGAGCGAACGGGGCTACCCTTCCTACGCCTGAAGAAAAAGAAGAAGAAGGCCGCTCCGAAGAGGAAGAAGAAGGCTCGACGCCGACGAAGGTAGCGGGGTATAGGTAGCTAACCCGGGTTTTTCTGTTACGGTTCTCCTGAAAGTACGCGTATGTAATCTCTTCCCGACGCCTCCCTCGAACCAATCACTACGGCGAGGAGCGATTCCCCAGAGGGTAGGGTTATGCGTTCAACTTTTCCGAACCCCTTAACGCGATCGCCTGCGCGCGGGTATCCTGCATACAGGCTCTCCCAGAGCAGAACGCGTTCCGCGGTTCCATAGGCAGTTTCTAGATGAGCTTCGTAAACAGCGGGTGTATACCAGGGCTCTACCTCTGCTGTAATCTCGCCTGTAAAGGAGGAGAGACCGAGTGCGTGGTGACGAACTTCGCCGTAGCGTTCCCGTACTTCGCTTCGCGGCTTTACTGCGTGTAGAGTCGCACGAATGCCTCTGTAAACGCCTCGAGTCTTTCTCCTTCTATACAGGAGAACAACGTCCTCAGGACGTAGGGGATGCCGACGTACGACGCTCTGGCAAAAGCGTTGCAACTGAGATGGGTCGAGTGGAGCTACTACTTGTAGGAAAATACTGCGTACGCGTTCGAAGGCGTGCTGCCCGTAGACGAGAAGATCGATGTCAGATATGTGGGCGTGAAACCCTGCGAGCAGCGATCCGGTTACACCGAACTTAGATGGGGGGGTGTCGCTCCGCTCTGATAGCTTCATTACCAGCTCTGCTACAGTCTCTTCGAGAGGATCTTGTGGTTGTTGAAGGATGGTCGCGAGCCGCTCCTCTGGTTTAAAGTGTTGTAGGATGAGGTCGTGAGGAACAGCTGTAAACTCGATATCCCATGCTTCGAGATGTCGCCAGTAGCGTGGGTTTTGAGACACGGCTTCTTCTAGGGCGCGAACCAGTGCAACCATACTGTACTCGGGAAGCACTCTTGCTAGTGGCTGTCCACGAAAACGCCAGGGTCCTCTTCCATCAATCCGATACTTTGGATAAGCGATAACCGCATCTGGTGGATGGATGGGTCCGAGAACGCAGAAGAAAAACCCATCTTTGGTTAGCAGAAGGTCGCGGTCGAGAAAACCCCGTTCCTCCACTTACTCCGATTTTCGCTCGTGCCGATGCTCGTGTCGACTACGGTGTGATCCAGAACCCATACGGCTAGCTAGTTCTCGAACAGGTGCAAGCAGTTGTGTAAACTCGAGGGGAAGGACGATCTTCGTTGCAGGGCTTTCCGCCATACGGCGTAGCGTGTCGAAGTACTGGAGGGTCATGGTGTTTACATCAAGCTGTTGCGCAATGTTGAAGATCTTCTCGAGGGCAACCGAGTAGCCCTCTGCGCGCAGAATAGCTGCTTGTCGGTCTCCTTCTGCACGTAGAATTGCTGCTTGCTTCTCACCCTCCGCTCGAAGGATCGTCGCCTGTTTCTCTCCTTCAGCAACCTTAATCGCTGCCTCTCGCTTACCCTCTGCTTCAGTAACCATTGCACGTCGCATACGCTCGGCTGCCATTTGCTTGATCATCGCCTCCTGGACATCTCGCGGAGGCAGGATTTCGCGAATCTCCACGTTCGTCACTTTAACGCCCCACCGCTCGGTTACCTCATCGAGCTTTGTACGTAGAGTTTGGTTGATGTGCTCGCGCTTAGCCAGTAGGTCGTCTAGTTCGATGTCTCCTACAACCGCACGTAGTGTGGTTGTAGCAATACCTACCGCCGCTTGCTCAAAGTTCCGCACCGCTAATACAGAGCGTTCGGCGTCCACGACCTTGTAGTAGATGAGGAAGTCGATGTCTACTGGAGCGTTATCCTCTGTAATACAGGTTTGGTGAGGGACGTTGATAACGCGTTCCCGCAGGTCTACCCGTATTCCGCGATCGATCACCGGGATAAGAAGAACGAGCCCCGGTCCTTTAACGCCGTGGAGACGCCCTAGTCGAAAGACTACGAGGCGCTGGTACTCGGGGACGACGCGTATAGCGGATGCGATTAGCGCGATGATGATGAGAATGAGGAAGATGCCGAGGACGAGGAAGAGCGCTGACACCTGTAGTGCGACCAATGCTAACCAGTTGTATATCATCAAGAACGAAAGAGCTACGTATTAAAATGCGTTATTGCTCACTTCGCTTAACCCGAAGCCGTAAGCCTTCCACACCGACAACAAGAACCGCCGCACCTTCTTCGATCTCCTCATCGGCGATAGCGGTCCACTCTTCTGCATCTACCACTACTACACCAGGTCTTCCAGGTGCTACTCGTCGTCGAACATAGCCTCGCCTACCTACAAGACGCTGTAGCGCATGGTAGGGGCGTTGGCGAAAACTCCGTACAACAGAGACAACAACCCAGGCTGTAAACAGCACCGCTACAACAATACCGATTGCAGCAACAATCCACGCCCACGCCTCCACGATAAACCCCCTTCCTCCAGCTTTATTGCAGTTACGTCTCCTCTACCCGACGCACCTTAACCCGAAGCCCTTCTACAGCAACTACCTCTATCCGAGCGCCTTCAGGAATCTCCTCATCAGCAATAGCTGTCCACTCCTCCGCTTCAACAACCACTACGCCCGGACTTCCTGGGGCTATAGGCCGTCGGACATACCCTCGCTTTCCTATCAGCCGCTCTAGGGTTATAGCCAGGGGTTTGGTAAGAACGCGTCGAATCCGGTGGATGATAACTAGTGCAGTAATCGAAGCACTCACCACTGCTGCGGTGAAAACAACGATCGTTGCTACATGGTATACGTAGGGTTCGCGGCTAAGAAGCAGGTACGCACCAATTGCGATGAGGATTGCGCCCGCAGTAGCTGAGACCCCTCCAGGCAGCTTCAGCTCCAAGATTATCAGAACAATCCCTGCGATAATGAGAACCACGAGGAGGACGGCTTCATAGACCGCTGCACCGAGCGCCCACGTTAGACCGAGAAAGCCGAGCGTTCCTACGATCGCCGCTACTGCAGTAAGAATTACCGTAGGATGGTGGAGATCGAAGATGATCATAATCGCAGCCGCTACAATCAGAAGAATTGCGAGAATCGGCTCGCTCAGTAGGGAGATGATGTGCGCACGTGAGTCCTTCTCGATTTCAACAAACTGCGGTTCGGAGATCCCCCAACTAGCTACTGCCTCCTCCAACGAGCCCACGATCGCATCTGCTACACGGAGTCGAACTGCTTCCTCAGCTGTATAGCTAGCACTCTCCTCCACCATAAGGCTACACGCTGTAACGTTCCGCTGCCGGCTTTCTGCAAGCGCTCTCATCCGAGTGATCAGCGCGTTCCGCAGCTTGGTATCTCCTCCTACAGGAGCAGCGGCTCCAATCACCGCACCTGGTTGCATACATAAGTAGTGTGCTGCTTCCGCGATAAACGCGCCAGCAGAGTAGGCTTTGCCGTCGACGAGCACCAATACAGGGATCTCACTACTGGTAATGAGACCTACTATCTGATCCATTGCCGCGATGTAACCACCCCACGTATCGAGGCGTATGACGATAAGTACTGCTTGCTCGTACGCCGCTTGCTGGAAGGCGCGGCGAAGGTAGTCTGCGGTTCCGGCATCAATTTGCTCGTGAACGGTGAGGACGAAGACGCGTGTTGCTTCAGGAGCGCCCTTTACGAGAATGAGGATGAGGAGCCCTACCACGAGGATGAAGGCGAGGATCGTAAGCATGGCACGAACTCCTGTTCGTACCAACTCTACGAAAAGCCAGAGCGCAATAAGCCCGAGGAACGCCACCGCCGCTAGCTTAGGGCTTCCAACAGCAGCAACAACTAACATTCCGATAAGCAGAATTACGAGCAGCGCAGCTCCCTTGCGCAACGCCTTCACCAACCCTTCGCTCTTTTATTCATTTCAACCAAGCCGTAGCGCTAAATCCGCTACGCACCCTATACGCTGTGCACCCCATACTCAGTCGAATCGACTACGCGATCCTCCGCCCTGATGCAGCTCGGAAAGACATACTATCCGCCTGCGCACTCGCAAAACGGTATGGCTTTGCTGCTGTATGCGTAAACCCCGCTCTTGTTCCGATTGCTGCTACGGCACTTTCCAACTCCTCCGTCGCTGTTTGCGCTGCTATCGGATTCCCCCTCGGCGCTACCCTTCCAGAAGTCAAAACCCTTGAAGCAGCGCTTGCCGTACGGCTTGGTGCTCGTGAAGTTGATGTAGTCATTAATATCGGCCGCGCCCGTATGCGCGACTACTCCTACATACAGCGCGAGCTTGAAGCTATACGTGCTACTGTTGGACCGCAGGTCGTTACCAAAGCAATTATCGAACTCCCCTTACTACGCTCCGACGAGGTTTCGAACGTAGTAGAGGCTGTCATCGCTGCAGGCTTCGACTTCCTTAAGACGAGTACAGGATTTGGAAAGTGGGCGCGCCCTGTCACTCCTGATGACATTCGATTACTCGTTAAGCTCGCTGCAGGTCGGGCTAAGGT
>QMWL02000034.1 GCA_003661605.2 archaeon | reverse complement strand
GGGAGTAGGGTTTGCCTTCTGTAACGATTTTGCTGGGGAGCTCGTTTTTCCACTTTTTGAGGAAATCGAGGTCCTTGTCGCGTTCGCGTAGGTCATCGGGTAGGATGTGAGGGATTTCGTCGATGATGGGATACCAGCGCCCGCACTGCTTGCAGTAGAGAACGCCGGTTGTGATGAGGTCTTCTTCGGGACCTTGCTCCAGTACGATTAGCTCGAGTTCCTTCTTACAGTAGGGGCAGGCGAGGTAGTCGAGGAGCCAGCGCCTCATAGCGACCCACCTCGTATGGTTGGTACACCTACTCCGGTGTATAAGAAGCGACCACGCTTCGGCCATCGATCTGCGAGTTGTCGGACAGCTTCTAGACTCAAGACGCCACCTCCATCGAAGATGCCTAGTATGCGTTTGTCGGTGTAGCTTGTGATGAGATCGAGGCTGAGCCGATCGCGGAACGCTTTGTGGGAGACAGCGATGACTACGAGATTGGCGTTTTCGAGGCATGCTTCAAAGTTTGGTGCTGCTCGTAAACCGAGGGCTTCTATCTCCTTTGGTTTTAGAAGCGGATCGTAGGTTCGGATAGCGTAGCCGCGACCGCTCAGGTACTTTGCTATCTCGATTGCACGAGAGAAGCTTACATCTTTTGCATTTGGCTTAAACGTAAGTCCGAGAAACGCGATTCGCGGTTTGCGTGGCTTAAGGGTGCGGATCATACGGGTTATACGACGTGCGATCCGCTTGGGTACATCTTTGTTGAAGCGACGGGCTTCTTCGATTAGGGATATTGTAGCGCCTCTCGGTGGATTTCGTATCAGGAAGTAGGGAACGATGGGAACACAGTGACCGCCTACACCTACGCTTGGGAGGTGTAGGTGGCAGTAAGGCTGGCTGTTAGCAGCGCTACATACTTCGAAGTAGCTGAGACCGTAGCGTTCGCATACAGTAGCAAGTTGTTGAGCAAGCGCAATGTTTACGTCGCGGTAGATGAGTTCGAAGAGCTTTGCTGCCTCAGCAGCTTCAATGCTGCTCACTCGAACGATTTCTCCTTTTACGAAGGTTCGTAAGAAGCCCTCAGCTGCGTCCGTACTACGTTCGTTTATTCCACCAACGACTTTGCTGTAGCGCTGAAGGTCTCTGAGGATGCTTCCCGCAGCTGCGCGTATAGGGCTGTAAGCCAGGAGGAAGTCTTTACCTGCAGTAAGCCCAGACTCCTTCTCTATAGTTCGTGCAAAGATCTTCCTAGTGACGCCGATCCCAACGGTGCTCTGTAGCACGACCAACGCTTCTCTACGAAGATACCGACCAATGGTCGAGGCTGCTGAGACAACGTACGAGTAATCAGGGGAACCGTTCTCTCTGACCAGCGTTGGTACGACAACCGTTACGACGCACGATTCCTTAATGGCTTCGTCCGGGTCTGTTGTTGCCCGAAGGAGGCGCGGGGATAGCTTTCGTAGGCGCTCCTGAAGGCCTTTCTCAGCGATGTGGGGGCGGCGGCTATTGACGGCGCGTACAGCGCGTTCATCTATGTCGAACCCGATTACGCGTACACCAGCTTCAGCGAGTAAAACCGACATGGGAAGACCCATGCGGCCGAGCCCCATTACACACACAGGACATTTGCCGCTTCGTAAGAAGCGTGCAATTGTAGCAGGCGAACCAGTGGGTAGCACAGTCGCGTCTTTGCCTATATCTTAATCACTTTCGACGAAACATGCAGTGTGCGTCTCTGGGTTGATGTGGTAACTCCGAAGGCTGCTCGGGTTCTATGGGCGCTTCTCGATTACGTGAGAGAGGCGGAGCTGCTTGTAACTACACGCCAATACCGTGAAGTTGAAAGCCTACTGCACACGCTAGAGATCGAAGCGGAGGTTGTGGGAAAGCATGGAGGAGGCAGCCTCGAAGGTAAGTTACTAGCGTACGCGGATCGTGTGAAGGCGCTTGCAAAGATCGTTCTGAGGTTTGAGCCCGAGGCGTCGTTTCCGATTCAGTCGGTTGAAGCCTCACGGGTATCGTTCGGATTGGGTATTCCCTTTGTTCTGATGAACGATTCCCCGCACGCAGAAGCGGTTGCACGGCTTACGGTGCCGCTGGCAAGATACCTGTACACCCCCTTCTGTATACCAAAACGTGCGTGGACTCGTTTCGGAATAGCTGCAGAACGTATTGTTCAGTACCGCTGTATAGACCCAGCAATTTGGATAAGGAAGGGGCCAGTGGACCGCGCACTAGCGACAGCTATCCCAGAAGACCTTATTCTCGTTGTTATGAGAGAGGAGGAGTATCAGGCACACTATTTGGCGGGAGTGGGAAGAAGTCCACTAGAGGAGGTGCTATACGCACTTAGCAAGCTCGATCTACGAGATCAGCTCTTTGTATTCTACATCTGTCGATATAAAGCACGACCCCGCATCCGCAAGCCTCGCGGCCTCCGTGTAGTATTCTCACGACCAGGTGTTGATAGCATTGCCTTACTTCAACGCGCGTCCCTGTTTGTAGGAGCAGGAGGGACTATGACTTGGGAGGCGGCGCTTATGGGAGTTCCAAGCATCGACGTGTTTCCCGGCGCTAGGACGTACGTAGGACGGTATATGAACCGCAGAAAGCTGGTTCTCTCCGTCCGCCGAGTAACGCCTTCACTCCTTAAGCGACTGCTTTCAGAAGAAACACGTATGATATGGAAGAGGCGAGCCTCTACGATTCTGAGAAGCTTTGAGAATCCACTCCCTCAGATTGTGAAGCGTTTAGAAGAGCTCGCTGAGGAGGGACGTGTTTTAAGAAGTAGCGTTTAGCAGCCCACCACCATGCATATAGCCACACAATCCCTAACAACAAGCCCGACAGCGTCTTTGCTACGCCGAGGATGACGCGTTGGGTATGAGTAGGAGGCGGGGGAATTCGAGCGATTAAGAGAGCAGCACCCAGAACGCCGAACAGCACAGCCCATGAGAAGACGAGTAGAGATACTAGAGATAGAAGACGGCTCATAGCCACCAGATGAGGAAGATAATTGAGGCAAAAATGCAGGAGACCAGTACTAACGTGTGTAGAATTCTAATTACTTGATTCTCTTTTAAAGGACCTTCAGCTAAAACTAGGCGAACGATAGTTAAAGGTGCTGAGGGATTCGGGGAGGCATATAGCAGACCATCCTTTACAAAAATCGGTCGGGATAGAATCTGGTGCCGCTCTCTGAGCCGCCGAAGACTGGAGAGAGTGTAAAAACCGTTGAGGATCATAGGTGAGCAGGCTAAGACTGCGATTGCCTCAATTCGGCCGAGAACTGCAACCGTAGCTATACTAGCACCTAGAAACATAGCTCCAACGTTCCCGATGAAAACGCGTGAGGGAAATCTGTTTAGCATATAAAGAGGAACTAGGCTGGCAAGAAGCACGAGTCCACAAATGGTTGCAGAGGATTCACCTAGGAGCCAGCTACAGGTTGTAAGTGTAGTGAGGATTAAGATCGAAGAGCCAGCGAGGGTGCCGTTCAGAACGTCGAACATATTTGCAGCGTTGCTCGCAACAGGTACTGAAGCTAGAACGAGAAGGGGATATGTATAGGTTAGACGAACCCGTCCAATAACAGGAAGTATGAGTCGATAGTGAGGTCGTGTTAAGCTAACAAAAGCTAGGAGGGGTATTGAGGCTATTACTAGAATGGCGGGTTTGGAAATGGGTCCAAGCCTCCGAGCGTCGTCGATAAAGCCGATTGCTGCAGCTATGGTGATTGTTAGGCAAGCAGCAAGGAGGGCGAATCTATCGCTTTGGGGCACGAGAAAGAGGGCTAGAGAGAGCCCTGATACTGCCGCTATGAAGCTACAGAGTCCAGCACGCTCAGGTATTTGAGGATGATTAGGCTTGTGAACATCCACGCCCAGCCAGCCTCTCCGCCTTGCTAGTTCAGGGTACCTTGCAAGCAGGACTGAAGCTACAACGAGAGCGGTAAGGGCGGCAATTACGGTAGAGAGCCAGTTAAGCATGGGTTGCTTGAAGAACGATGCTCTTACCGAGATCGGCTAGCTCTCTAGCGCGCTCCGGTGTGCGGGCTTCGCTAAAGATCCTGAAGATGGGCTCGGTGCCAGATGGTCTGATGAGAAGCCAACTACCATCCTCAAACCAGGCTTTAACACCATCTACCGTGTCGAAGCGGATCGCAGTAAGTTCGCGTTGTGCAAGCTCTACCACTTTGTCAGCTTTCTCCCTAGGAGCGTGAACTTTCTCCTTAATCTGGTGGTACTGGGGTAAATCGTCGAGTAGCTGAGCGAGAGTTTTCCCTGATTCAACTATGATGTGCGCAATGAGAGCTGCAGCAAGCGCCCCATCCCGTACTGGCTGGTGTGGACCGTAGAATACGCCTCCGTTCTCCTCCCCGCCTATCATGAAATTGTGCTTAGTCATTGTACGGGAGACATCTACGCTGCCTACTCGAACCCAGTACACCTGAGAGCCATGCCTCTGCGCTACGTCTTCAATAACTCTCGATGAGCTGACGGGCGTCACAACAGTTTCCCCAGGGTGCTTGTCAAGGAACCAGTTCTCGATTACTGCAAAGCTTCTGTCCCCCCAGTGAACTCTTCCCTTATCGTCTGCGAATATAGCTCGGTCTGCATCACCATCATGAGCTACACCAAAGGCTGCTTTACTCGTAATAACGGTGGATCGAAGACCGTCGAGCACGTCTGGGCGGGGCTCTGGTCCTCTTGCCGAGAAGAGAGGGTCTAGGTTCGCGTTGATAGTCATGACGCGGCAACCGAGTTCTGAGAGGAGGCGCGGTGTCGTTAGCGCCCCTACGCCTCCCCCTGGATCAACAATTACTGTGAGCTTTGCCTCCCTGATTGCTTCAGCATCTACATGTCGGAGTATGCCATTGATGTATACATCGATAGCGTCTTCGCACACGTAATGTCTGGGTATACGGTCCCAGTTTGCAAGTCGCCAGCGTTGGTTAAAGTAGATTTCCTCCACCTTGACCTCTTCCGTTCTGTCGATTTCGACGCCGTCGCTGGCGACGACCTTGATGCCGTTGTACTGAGGGGGGTTGTGGGAGGCGGTAATCATAACGCCTCCGTCGAAGTTCTGGCTACGTACGTAGAACTGTAGGCATGGAGTCGGTACGCGGCCGATTTCATACACGGAACAGCCGGAAGCGAGAAGCCCTGCTATCACAGCGCGAGATAGAAGGAAGCTGGAGCTGCGCGCGTCGTAGCCAACAACGATCTCACCTCCTCCGAAGTATGTACCTATCGCGTAGGCGATACGAGTGGCGAAATCGGGAGTCATGTCGACGTTTGTTACCCCGCGTATCCCGTTGGTGCCGAAAAGACGACGTGGGGGGAGGCTCATAGCTATGTCACTATACGGGGTTCGAATATGCTTTCACGCACTTCCTTGTAGGGACAGACTCTAACTCCCGATATCAACGTGGCGTTGTCTCCGATCTTAGCAAAGTCGCTGATGATGCAGTTCGTTTCAACTTTAACCCAGCGCCCAATGCGGGCATGCTCTCCTACAATTGCTCCGCGAAGACTAGCGTGGTGACCGATGTGTGCAAAGGGGAAGACGACGCACTCTTCTATGCGAGCGCCTCTCCCCACCCATACACCTTGATCGATGATCGCATAAGGTCCGATGTGCGCGTCTTCTTCGATAACTGCTCCCCGACGGATGTAAACAGGCGGGTTGACCGTAGCTCTTTCAGAAACTCTCGCTTCTTCGCTGATGAAGGAGCCTTGTCGGTCGAGTAAGGCGAAGTTCGCTCGAAGATAATCAGGAGGGAGGCCGACGTCCAGCCAAAGACCTTTGTGGACAAACCCGTATAGCTTACCTTCCTCAGCGAGCTTGGGGAACGCTGTTCGCTCTATAGCACAAGCACCTTGCTCCGGCAGGTACCGAAAAACGTCGGGAGTTAGTATATATACTCCGGCGTTAACTGCACGACCTACGGAGGGATCTCGCGGCTTTTCTACAAAACATCGTATGCGGTTATCGTCTTCGAGAACAGCTACACCGAATCGGCGAGGGTCCTCTACTTCGTACAGTGCGATAGTTGCCGCTGCGTCGTGCGATTTATGAAAGTCAATAAGCGACCTCAGGTCTAGATCAGAAACAACATCTCCGTTCATAGCGAGAAACTCTTCGTCGCCGATATACCGACGAGCCCATCGGATAGCGCCTCCTGTTCCTAACGGCTCCTGTTCTATAGAATAGCGAATTCGTATACCGTAGCGCTCGTCACCTATTTCAGCCATGAGAATTTCAGCCATGTGATGAACTGCAATCACAACTTCATCGACTCCTGACTGAGCAAGGCGCTCGAGCTGAAAATCAACGAGGGGTCTCCCTAGAAGGGGGAAGAGCAGTTTAGGACGTGTACAGCTAAGAGGTCTTAGTCTGGTTCCAAACCCGCCAGCGAGCAGTACGGCTTTCACAAAGCCATTAGAGTCGTTCTCTTAAGAGTGTAGATACATTACGGCACTTTAGTGCGGGGGGTGGGATTTGAACCCACGAACCCCTAAGGGACCGGCGCCTCAGGCCGGCGCCTTTGACCTGGCTTGGCGACCCCCGCCTCTGATAGCAGTTTGGCTGTGCCTTATTTGCTTTTCACCGGAGAGGCCGGAGATTTAATGAGTGCACGGGCGAGAAGCTGGGCAACACGTAGTGGCTCTGGTATTCTCCCGTGAAGTGTGAAACGGTTTAGTATCTGCTGTGTATCAGAGTATGTGAGACCAAAGTATCGAATGTAGACCGTAAATCCGGTTCGGAGTTGTAGAGGCGTTCTTCCTCCATTTCTTTGGTATATGGCGACACGCTGTTGCCAATCTGCGGGGAAGTTGCGACGAAAGTGTTCTTCAAGCCCCCTCGAGGGTTCGTAAGTTACGCAGATAAGAGGTCGGCGGCTTTCCTCGTAAACACGTGGAAGATCAATGACATTGTACCAGCTGATAACGCAGCCGTTAAGGAGAACGACGTTGATATCAGGGCGGTTGAGCTGATGGATTATGCTTAGTACGCTGTCAGTAGCATCCATTCCCCCGACAGTAGCGGTTGAAAACGCTGCACCATCGATTATCAGATCCCCACGCATTACAACCCCCGCTAACAGAGACTTGGGAAGACCGCGAAGGAAGCACTCCGCAATGCCCAGCGCACGAAAAGCGCGTTTGGAGGGGTGGGGTCGAGGGAGAGTCATCAATTTAGGTACCTTATGACAGCTAAAAAGCGCGGCGGGTGAGTAATACGTGAGGCTCGAGTTAGCAACAACAGCTGTGTTTCTCATTGCGTTTGCTTTCGCGGTAGCAGGTGTGGGTTCAGGCGTAATGTCTCTAAGCGTGGCTACGGGTTTCCTCGCTACGGTTATGGGGTTTTGGGGTTTGTACGCTACCTGGATCTACGCCGTGAAAGTGAAGAAGTTAGCTTCTATATTTGAGGATCTTGAAAGTGTGGTCTACGCGTTCTGCAGCGTTCTGTGCCTACTCGGCGGAGTTAGTGCCCTGATTCTAAGCGTAGCGC
>QMWL02000033.1 GCA_003661605.2 archaeon | reverse complement strand
CTTAATACCCCATGTTCGACTGTTTATTGTTCAAACACGTCCCTGGAGCCTTGGCGTGTATCATACAATCCGACCAACAAAGTCCAGCTACTACACAAAGTACGTTCGTCGTTTGCTCTCCTCCATACCACCGGAGTACCGGACGCGGGTTGCGTTTACTATAGAGACCAGCGACTTTCACGAAGGGTGGGTTGTCCCTCGCTGGTTCCTCGACTCTGAGCTTGAGTGGTTACTGCGGCTTGACCTTAATGCCTACGTGATTTACTGCGCCAGCCTCTACGTTCCTTACAATATCGAAGCTATGTTCTCCGCCGCTTCTTCTACAGTTAACCCCTGCTAGCCTTCTCTTCCTCCTCTCGCTGCTTCCACACTGTATTGCCTATAGCCAGTAGTGCTCCTAGCCCAACCGCAAGCGCAGCCACTGCATAGCCTGTGATCCCAAACCCGTACGCCGCACGTGGAAGCAAGTGATAATCGTATCCATAAACCGTTGCAGCAAATTTGATTGTAGCTCCCATAACAGCCGCCCAGAGCCCATATACTACTGCTAGCATCCACAAGCCCCATACGTATCGGCGATGCACCGCCCATATTCCAATAGCAGAAAGCGCGAGTGCCGCTGTCGCTGTACTAGGTATGAGTCCAAGATGTACAAACATCACAACACTTGGCGCAAACGCTACAAAGTACGCTATGAGAGGCTTCCACCCGATGGGAGGTAGCTCCTCCAACGCCCCAGCGTTCTCAACCCGCTAAAAGGTTTGGAGAAGCTTAATTGGTGTTGTAGAGAAGCAGCGGTGGCGGTTCGTATCACCAGCCCTCACGTATCTCACTACAACCTGTTTAGCGGCTGCTTTGTACCCTACGAAGCCGCTCGCTTCGTCGTAGTTGGTGTTCCGTTCGACGACACATCTACCTACCGTGCAGGAAGTCGGTTCGGTCCTCAAGCCATTCGTGAAGCTTCAATAAACATAGAGTCTTTCTGCGAACGGTCTAGCATAGACATAGACGACGTTCCCATTACCGACTTAGGAGACGTTCACGTTGCAGAAAGCCTACTGGAAACCATCAAGCGAATTGCGGGAATCGCTGAGGACGTTTACAAACACAACAAGGTTTTGGTTCTTTTAGGTGGAGAACATGCGATAACGCTTGGAGGCGTTGAACCCCTCATCCCCGACGTAACGCTCGTGTACTTTGACGCTCATATGGACCTCCGCGATGAGATGTTTGGCGCACGCCTCTCCCACGCTACCGTCCTCCGCCGGCTGGTCGAGAAGCTCGGGGCGGACCGTGTCGTCGGAGTGGGTACGCGCGCCTATTGTAAAGAGGAGCTGATTTTCGCCATCAAGTCTCGGGTTAGATTTCTCTACGCTCGCGAAATCCGTTCAAAGGGTATTGAGTGGGCTAAACAACAACTCGCTGAGTTCCTGTCTTCTGCTCGCCGAATATACGTATCGATCGACATCGACGTACTTGACCCCGCCTACGCGCCCGCCGCTGCAAACCCAGAACCTGAAGGACTAACTCCCAGCCAGCTCTACGACCTGCTTACCGCGATTCCCGGCGACCGTGTATGGGGAATCGACCTTACAGAAGTATCGCCACACTATGATCGCGGAGTCACCGCTATCGTCGCAGCACGATCTCTCTTCGAGATCATCGCTCACGTCTACAAACACCGCTTCCGTAGACCCGTTCCTGAACGACCTCCTCCTGAGAAAAGACCACCTTCACCACCGCCTCCACCCGAGGAGAAGCGCCGTGCTCCTCGCCGAAAACCGAAGCTTCCGAGCCCCTGGCGACGCTCTCTCTTCGAAGAATTCGAGTCCGGTTGAAGACCTCATCCCTACACGTTTCGGCGTTTCGCGACGATGTCTACACATGCTCTCGTACGCGGTGTGGAATGTGTCGCGAGGGCTGCCCTGTTTACGAAGTTCTACGTTTCGAAACAGTAGCGGCGCGTGGTCGATACATGCTCATACGCGGACTTCTTGAGCAGAGGTATGGAATTAACGAGACTGTTCGCAAACGTGCGTACCAGTGTATGCTCTGCGGCTACTGTTTGTACCGCTGTGCTACTCAAACAACAGATGCGTTTATCGCACTACGCGCTGATGTTGTTGAAGCGGGTTTCACGATTCCTGAAATTGATCGGATGGTACGAAGCCTTGTTCACTACGGAAACCCCTTCTTCCAGGAGAAGCCTAAGCCCCAGCTAGCTCCTCGATCGGGTAGCGTTCTGTTCTTCGTAGGCTGTACGTACGCATATATAGCCCCCAAAGACGCTCAGAAGGCTGCTACACTGCTGCTCCGTATAGGCTACCCCATTTTCCAGCGCAGAGACGAGCCTTGTTGCGGACAGGTTCTCCACCTCTACGGGTACCTACGAGATCAAGCCGCTTTTGAAGAAAGGCTTGCAGCATGGCTATCCGATACAGGTGCAGATCTCATCATAACCGCTTGTCCTGGATGTTACTCTGCGCTTAAGCGACTGGAGGAACGCGGTCAGGCTCCTCACACGCTTCACTTAGTGGAAGCTGTCCTCGAAGCACAGCCTCGCTTCCACCCTCTTAAGCTACGAGTCACCTGGCATGACCCCTGCCACCTCGTTCGTATGCACCGTATGCCAGAGCTGCCGCGTCAACTGCTGCGTCAAATTCCCAGCCTTCGCTTTGAGGAAATGCCTCGGCACGGCTACAACGCACGTTGTTGCGGAGGACCCGCGCTGTTTTACGACCCAGAACTCATGCTCGAAGTTGCCGATCGTCGACTCTCTGAGGCTACGAGCTTAGCCGTACGGTACCTAGTAACCTCTTGTCCTCTCTGCGAATACGCACTACGTAAGGCAAACAGGATACTCAATAAGCGGCGCGTTATCCTTCCCGTCCAAGACCTCCTTTTGCGTGCGCTAGCGTAAAGAGTAACTATCTTTAAGCTCGCAACGAGCCCCAACGTCATGCCCGTACGCTACATTGTGCGCTGCCCTCTCTGCGGTCGCTCCTTCACCTACGAAGTTCCTCATCCCCCTCGCCGCGGCACGAAACGCCGAGACCGACTCCACATGCCCATTGAAGTTCGACTTCGCCTCTACCTAGTCGACCATATGCTCCAGAAGCATGGGCTCACTCCTCAGGAGCATGTTATTAAAGAAGCCCTAAGAAGGCTTAAGGTCCTCTACCTTCAGGAGAGCGAAGCCGCTTCTTCAGCAGAAGCATAACTAAAGCAAGCACCGCTGCACCACACAGGATAGCCGCAGCGATAACGGTTACAGCCTGCCAGCCTGTCCGCTCAACCACTACAGTAATGCACCTCCGGTCTCCGAGTACGCCATCTGACACAACTACTCGAATCGTGTAGTTACCTGGATCGACGACCTCTAGCTCTCCAGATAACAGGAAGCGCCCACCCTGGTCTTCCGCGATTGTGAGTGCTGACTTAGAGATGTATGTTTCGTTGTTTTTCCAAAGCTCCGCATAGGCGATGCGAAGGTCTTCGCTCCCCTCAGGGCTTTCAACAACGACCTCCAAGTGCACCGCCGCAGCCTCACCAAACTTTACATACACGTGATCTCCTTCTACAACCTGTGCAGATACTATGCGAGGCCATGCCAGATCTACGGTAAAGTAGGTTCTCCCCCTCGCCTCATTCCCTGCTACGTCGTAGCCCACAACCTCTAAACAGTACACGCTACTCTGGTTCACCTGAACAGTTGCGTTGGTGTACTGAGTACTCAGGATGTGCGTTCCGTTCAGGTACACATCTGCACTCTTATACCCCGACTGTGCGTCTTCGACAAGCCAAACTACCGTAAACTCCTGATCTATGATAACATCATAGGAATGTGGCTGGATGATGCGGATTATCGGAGGCGTTCGGTCTATACCCACCTCCGCGAAGGTCGAAACTTTCCTAGCGCCGTCGCTAGCACTAGCCTCTAGCCTACAAAGCCCCTCCTCTAACTCTGAGTAGTTCCACAGCGCCACTACGGCGATCCATCCAGGAGATCCGCAAGACGCTCCTCCACGCTGGGTACTTGCTACGACCCAGCTTCCGTTAAGTATCTCCAGATCGAGTGTTAGAACCGCTAAGTAACCGAGCTGATGTGTAGCGTTAGCGATAACGGTCGCAGACCCAGGCTCCGCTTTCAACCACCCTGCCTTTGCTTCCTCACACTCGATCGTTATTGTGAACTCGTAGCTATCACCTCCTTCAGCGATATCGAAATAGGCTGTTCCCCCGTACCACTCACCTGATACCGTAGTTACGTTAACGATGATTGTGTACGTCCCCGGCGTACAGCTACTATCGTAACTCCAGTTGTAGCCAAAGAGAAGCCAACCAGCTCCACCCCATGCCGAACCTCCGTATTCTACAACCTCCATCGATAGGTTTTCAGCAACAAGTGTCCACCCATCCGGAGCGATGATTGATAGGTTTGCTGCGGCAAACTCATGGTAACCTGTATCTGAAGATGCGTTAGCGAGAATGACTACACTACGCAGAGGTGGAGGCCATCCGGTGCGAAATACCGTACGCTTTCCACCACCAACATCGAGGGTTCTAACCCAAACAACTTTAGCTACCTCCTGTGTTGATGGAAAGATGGGCTGGGTGAGGGTGATGGGCAGTAGAGCGGCGAAAACTACAACAAGCATACTGCTTGCCACTATTCTCCTTATACTAGTCCCTCCACTACCCATTACCTTTGAAGTACCCCGCACAGCCGTTCGATACCACGGTGCTTCTTCAGCCTTTGAGCCTACTGCAGCTCGCTATCGTACACTAACCTTCGTAGTTCGCTTGAACAACCTCAAGATACGGCATACATCAGCTGGTGTTGTAGTTTCGTTTTCAGGTGCAGTACCTTCAAGGATCGGACGATACCATCTTCCCACAAAACCTCTTGTAATTGCAATCCCACCAGATGCTCGCGTTGTTAATATTTCCGCAGAACCTCTTGAATCACGTCTCGTCACCGGACTCCCCCCACACCCGCCTCCTCTTCGCATCCTTAGTCCGCATCCTCCTCAAACACCTCTACCTTCACTTATTGCCTACTTCCCCTCAAAGGACTCTCAACTTTCCTCCTCCCTCATACAATTTGTTCAAGAAACCTGGTTCCGTTACTACCACATCGTTTACGCGATTCTTCATCCCGTTCACTTAGTTAGTGGAAAGCAAGCCATGCGCATCTACACGAGGATACGCGTCACTATTACCTACTGCTCTACCCCCTGTGATCGAATGCCTGTAAGCGGCTGGTCGCTCTTTGACTCTATTGCTCAGCGCATCATCACCAACTTCGATCAAGCTCTCAACTGGCGTACGCGACCAAGAAGCTCTTCGCGTCTTCAGTCTGTACGTTACGATTATGTAATTATAACCAACAATCAGCTCGCCCCCATATTCCAAGAGCTTGCGGAGTGGAAGTGCTCTAAGGGTATCTCCTCTACTGTTGTGACAACTGAGTGGATCAACCGAACCTACGCCGATGCTGGATCTTCGCTCAAAGAGCGTATACGCGCATTTCTTCGAGACGCTTACGCTACTTGGAACACCACATGGGTGCTACTCGGTGGTGATTGTGCAATAATCCCCGCCTTCTACTGGTACATGCACGATTCGTACGATGCAAGAATCGATCAGAATTGGTTCCCCGATATACCTGGGAACCTGAAACCAACCGACCAGTACTATGCTTGCCTTGATGGTTCTTGGGATGCAGACGGTGATGGTCTTTACGGTGAGGCTCCCGACTATGCTAACGGAACCGATGAGGTGGACTGGTTCCCAGAACTCTTCGTAGGGCGCGCACCTGTTAATAACGAGACTCAAGCACATGCATTCGTTCGTAAGACTATACTTGCAGATAAGAGAGAGCTGAACCGCGTCGTAGCTTTCATCGGCGTTGTTGTTTTCTACATGTACGTCAAGTACGGGGAATACAACGACTTCTGGATCTACGACTCCATCGACGTAATGCGTTTGGCCGAGCGCCACATACCTAATGAGTGGAAAATCCTTCGCCTGTTTGAGAGGTACTTCAACGCTTCTCGCCAAATTGCCTTAAGGATGCTCAATGGGGAGTTAGGACCCGTTCCCACAATAGTCCTCCACTCCGATCACGGATCTACGGATGCGATATGGGAAGCCAATGGATTGTTGCCTACCCTCTTAAACATCGATGCGGAGCAGCGCCTAAGGAACCGCCAAAACCCATTGCTCCTCTGGGCGGTGGACTGCCTATCCGAGGCTTGGGATGGGTACGAATGCGGCCATGGTTCTCCTTTCGTTAAGTCCGACAACAACTCGATTGCCGAGCACCTGACCGTGTATACCGAAAGTGGCGCGTTTGCCTACATAGGCTCTGCTCGAATCGCCTATGGTGGCAGCCCCTACGAGTACTCGGACGCTCTCATGCTGCTTTTTGTAATCGAAACCTTTGCTAATGCCACGTATCCCGAGGGATATCCACCTGGATACGCGCTTACTGCAGCAAAGCTTAGTTATATGGCTGGCACGTATGGACTTGGTGGTTGGAATCCCGACGATGAGTTTCATCGGAAGACCATCCTCTGTTACAATCTGATGGGCGACCCTGAGCTTCGCTATAGCACACCAGTAGTACGTAGCGTCCCTACTCTTCTCGAGCAGAATGAGAATGCCGTTGTTATGCTTCTAAATCAAGGAGAAAGCATGACCTTCTATACCGTCCTAAAAGCTGGTGACACACTCTCTCTATCGGTAACATGTAATCAGACTTGCGATGTCGATCTGTACGTCTACGATCCTCAAGGTAATCTCGTAATGTATGACGATACTCCCGGTGTACCTGAACTCCCTCATACTATAGTAGCGCAGCTCAGCGGAGTGTACAAGATTCGGGTTTATGCCTACTTAGTTAAGAAACCTACCGAGGTCGCTCTCTTCTGTACAAAACCACTATACTTCTATGACGACCTCCGAGCGCCCTCAGTAACTGTTCTGTCTCCACAGAATGAGTCTACTGTCCAAGATTGCATTCACGTGGTATGTCGTGCCATCGACTCAGGCAGCCGTGTTGAGGTTGTACTCTTTGCAAATAAACCAATGCAACCAAGTGGTGTTTATATGTGGTCTCTCAATATATCGGTTAAGAACTTCCCATCAGGCGTTTACCAATTCCCAATTACTGCTTACGATACTTTCGGCAACAGATACGACTCTACGCTTCTCATTAAGATCAGAGCACATGATCCTCAAACAAGCATTACTGTGCTTGCTAAGCAAGGCGAGACTCTCATCCTATCGTGTAATGAGTCAGTAACTGCTGGCATGCCTGTCGGTATACAGTACACTATTCTGAACGACACCAATTCTCTCACAGTACATCATGAACTATTCCTTAATGGGACATTTGCAGCTCAATTCGGGCACCTCGACGAACTTCAGCTCAGGAAAGGTCATGCTCTTTCATACACGCCGGATATGGATGGTACACTATATGCAGTTATTCGCCTAGACTGCTATCCTGTATATCATTCTAGCAGGGCTCATCTAACTATCCAGATAAACGCGACATGCCCTCTCCTCTTGCATCGATACGAGGGACCTGAAGTAGTTCGCACCATCGACTATGACGAAATCAACAACTGGATCATAATAGGTAACTGGTCTGTCGAGATTCGGTCGGATCAGCCTTTTGCAGTACACGTTGAGTTCCAGTACGATGTTGATGCATGGGGTAGCTACCTTTACTGCTACTTCTTCACATACATTGGTATTTGGGATGATGCGGTAGGT
>QMWL02000032.1 GCA_003661605.2 archaeon | reverse complement strand
GTAAGCAATCAAAGCAACTTCAGCGAGTGTTATGAGCCTTGAGGACGGTGGACTGCGCTCAAGTGGGTGCTACGAAAGCTTATCCGCACTTCTGAAAGCCAGGTGGTGAGCGAGCGTGCAGTCTGCGACGTAGAGGGATGTAAGAACCCAGCGGTTCGCAGTATTGCGACTGAACGAGCTTTGAAGGCGGGGCTGCGGGTGCGAAGCAAGGGTCGTAGAGTTCGTCTGTGTAAAGAGCATTACAAGGAGTTTAAGAAGCGAGTGAAGAAGGAACGACAACTGGAGCGGTGGCGGTGGATGGCGCGTATGTAGTCGTGCAGAGCTTTCGAACCCCTTAGTCGTGAACGTAGCGAGGACGCTGGCTAACCAAAATGGGAAGGTGAGGATGTGGAAGTTTGGGATAGGGACCCTGAAGGTCGTTGCACAGTTGGATAAGCTGTTGCAGGGATAGCTTGCGGACCTCACCGCTCTCGCGTATGCGAACAGCTAGCACGCCTGTTTCTACCTCCTTTGGACCGTACGTTACAATGAGAGGGATCCAGCGCGTCTCTGCGTCTCGGATCTTCCGCCCCAGCTCAAGGTCTCGATCATCAACATCAGCGCGAAAACCAGCTGCTAACAGCTGTTTAGCGATCTCAAGCGCGGCGTTTGTTAGGTCGCTACGGAGAGGGAGGATACGCACCTGAACCGGACAAATCCAGAAGGGTAGGCTGGGTTTGCGGTTTGAAGCCTCGGCCTGAGCGGCTGTGTCGAGGAGGAGGTAGATCCAGCGTTCGACGGACCCTAAGAAAGCGATGTGCAGTATTATCGGATGTGCAGCACTTCCCTCTGAGGTGGTATAGGTTATACCGAAACGGCGTGCGTTGTCGATGTCTATCTGGAAGGTTGCGATTTCGCGGGGGCGATCGAGTTCGTCGATGATGTGGTACTCTGCGTTGAGCACCCAGTAGTATATGCCATCGGGGATAATGCGGACTAGGGCAGGGCGCTGGTCTCTCTGGATTAGCTGAAGGAGGTAGTTGCGGTGCTGAGCGTAGAAAGATTCAGTTACAGTGTAGTAGAGGACGTATCGACGTCCTACGCGCTCAACCTCGCGGTGTATGAGCTGATGCACAGAAAAGGACAATCGTTGCGCTTCCTCAAGGTCGCGGCAGAAGATGTGAAGGTCGGGCATGTGCAGTTTGCGGACGCGAAAAGCGAGGAGTAGTTCTCCAGATTGTTCAAACCGGTAACTGTCAGCTATTTCGAATACTGCGAAGGGGAGGTGGCGGTAGCTAATGCTCCAGTCCTTGACGGCAGAGAATTGTTGATGACAAGCAGCATAGCGAAGGACTAGGTGTCGGGCATCTGCGTGTAGTTCATAGAGGCGATCGCCGAATAGTTCGGCGTGTTTTCGGACTGCAGGAATGGAGAGGTCGAACATGTTAGTGCCGCGGATTCGAAAAACAGGAATGCCTAACTCCTCCACCAGCTGATCAACGTACCGAGTGATGCACTCAAAGAGAATGTACGCATCGGGCTCGTATCGCATGTGTCCAAGGTCCGAAGCAGGCTCCCACTCGATACCGAACTTGCGACAGTAACGGAGGAAGCGGGGTTCGCCGCCTGGACCGGGTTGACGCAAAGCCTCGCGTTGGACAAGTATGCGTACCTCCCGATCTGCTAAAGGATTTGCAACGAAGTCGGCAGGGTCTAGTTCGGAGCCGTCGGGGAGGATGACGAGAAATCGGCTTGGTATTTGACGTTGAACCTGTTTTGCACTCTCAGGTCGTATCGTACGGCTAAGCTCGGCTAGAGGGTGTCCACGGCAAAGGAGGTCGAAGCGCTTGTACCAGCCGAAGGGGGCGCGAAAAACTGCAACTTGCTCCGATCGAATGCGTTGTTCAAGTTCCTGAAACACGGAGAGGGCGTCAGAGGGAGGTGCAGGGTCGTCAGTAATGTGAACGAATGGATAGAGGATGACGCGGCTTGCAGATACGCGTCGGAAAACATCCAATATTTCGTGAACAGCGCGCGCTATGACGTAGTTACGGTGCGGTATGTCGTTCCGCTCAACAGCTACGAAGACCACTAGAGGGTTTTCGAACTCGCCTGCACCTCGACCATCAACTGGTTCGTGTTCGCGAATAGCGGGTTTTCGTACTTCAAAGGAGAAGCGTTCGGCGTGGATGAGGAGGAGGCGCACCAACCCGTTGTGTAGACGGTCTATAAGTGCTGAAGTCTACGGAACTCTGAGAAGTTTTAAGGAGTTGTAGAGGGGCGGCGATGCCGCATATCGCAGAACGAACGCGTCAAATCAAACGGTCCCCTATCAGAAAGATCGCTGAGCTACTGGCTCGTGCAGCAGGACGACCAACGATCATATCCTTTGGAGGAGGTGCACCTGGTATTCCTCCACCAAAGGAGCTTATGGAAAAGGCGCGGGAACTTGTTACAAATTGGCCACCCTACAAGTACACAGCTACGCGTGGAGTACCCAGCTTGCTTTCTGCCTTAAGTGACTACATCAAGCGATACACGGGTCAGGAGTACGACCCGAAGAAAGAGATTACCGTAACAGAGGGGGGTACGGAGGGGATTTTGCTCGCGCTGATGGCGCTGGTTGATCCAGGGGATGAAGTTATTCTGATGAACCCTACCTACGTGGGGTATTGGCAGCCAATCAAGCTCTGCGGTGGCATCATACGGGATATACCCGTTTACGTTGAGGAAGGCTTCCAACCAAATCCGGAGCGCATTAAAGAAGCAATCTCAGAGCGAACCAAGCTACTGATTCTTCTCACACCGGATAACCCTACTTCGCGGATTGTTAAGAGGGAGATTGCGCAAGCGATTATCGATCTCGCTAATGACCACGACTTCTGGGTGCTCTACGACGACATCTACGGACACATGGTGTATGAGGGTGAGAATGTCTGGGTGTCAGGGCTACCGGGTGCGAGAGAGCGGGTTGTTACAGTAAGTAGCTTTTCAAAGATGGCAAGCATACCAGGTCTACGACTGGGCTTCGCCTACGGTCCGGAGGAGGTTATTGCAGCGATGGAGAAGGTCAAACAGTACGTAACGCTCTGCTCCTCCACCTTTAGCCAGCTACTTGCAGAGTACTTCCTTACAACGGGTGTTTTAGAAAAGTACATTCGCGAGGTAGTTGTACCCACTTACAAGCGGCAACGGGATGCGATGTACGAAGCACTAACTGAGCTTCTACCTGAGGCGCGAACTGTGAAAGCACCTGCTTCCTTCTACCACTTTGTCAATGTACAACCGTATCTTGAGCGACTCGGTATGAACGATGAGGAATTCTCAGAAAGGCTCTTTCACGAGAAGGAGGTAGTCGTAATCCCAGGCATGTATTTCGGAAGTCGTGGGGAGAACCATATCCGTCTAACGTTCGTTAGTGAACCACCGGAGCGAATCCGTGAGGGTCTGAAGCGTATCGCAGAGTTTCTAAGGGAAAGAGGCGCGCTATAGCTATTTTTTACGTCCCTTTTAGAACACAGAGTTCATCACTACAGCTGATTTCCTCAAACCGTATCTTACGCCCCAAAAGTTCGGAGAAGAACCCAGAAAGGAAGGCTGCAAGGAACAGGTGACGGTGGGTAGGCACTTCGAGTGCAAAGGGTGGAAGTCTCCATCGTACAATCCAAGCTGCACCTTCCTCCCTTACCTCTACATCCCCCCAGTTGTAGGAGGAGACTACCCGGTAGAGTGCTTCTGCAGGTGGTAGGTCTTGGAGGTCGCGGGCTTCAAGGCGTCCAACCTCCTCACCGACGTGCTTTAGCACCTCCTGAGCGACGATGGGACTGAGAGCACGACTGAGGTGAGAGATAGCGATGTTGTAGAAGGAGGATGGTAAGAGAGGTTCAACTATTGCTGAAGGGAGGGGTGCCTCAAGCCGTACCTCAGGTGGCTTGCTTACAGCAACATACTGACCAGCTTCAGGACCTACACGGAAGCGGCCTGTGGGTTCGATGTCAAAGCTAACTTCTAGACCTTCGTGAAGGACGTGGCGGAGAAAGACGATGCGTACAGTGCGGGTGAGGAGGTTTTCACGCTCCTTGAGCTGAAAGCGGACTAGTCCATCGGCTAGATGGTAGAGAATGCCGTAGAAGGGTGGGCTGTGGATGCCTTCCTCAACCGTGAAGATGCCGACGTAGTTTTGTGCTTTTACGCGCGCGAATACCTGATGGACGAAGCGTAGAAGGTTCTCCTCGGGATGGTACATGTATAATGTCGAGAGGCTATGGAACACCACCACTACTTCACCAGTACTTGTTGCGGCAGCGGAGAACATTTGATGAGAGAGGTCAGCGAGGTTTGCTAGGGAGATCCGTCCTCGCTCAGGTTTGATGAGCCAGCTGTATGCATCAATTATGCGAAGAGTGCCGAACCGTGAGAGCCGCTGGACATCTGCTCCTAGGTTCATAAGAGTCTGCGCAACTTCCTCAGCAGACGCGGTAGTTGTCACGATAATGAACGTACGCCCTTTCTCTGCAAGCTGGTCTGCAACAAGAGTGTAGAGGAAGGTGTCCGTGCCAGCTCCAGGAGGTCCGCTGAGCACTAGGTTAAATCCAGAGGGGAGGGGGCTGCGTACAAGCCCCCCTAGGATGCGAATCTCCATTATGCTCTAGGCGGGAGGAGTGTAAGTAGCAGGATAGTAGAAGACGCGTTGATCAGGGTATACCACTATCCCCTGTGGCGTGATCTTGTAGGGGTGTAGCTCGCGGTCGTGTTCGATTCCTCGCATCTTAGTAATCTGAAGGGCAAGCACGTGCTCCTCACGGAGAGGGATAACGTGGAGAAGAATGTTCCCATGAGCAAGGAATTCAAGCTCCTCGTACTTACGAGCGAGAGGAGAGGCGTAGCTCATTTCGGCGACAACGAGAGAAGTGCTTCCTGTACCCGATAGAGTTTCAAACAAGTACATGATCGCTAACCTTCGTTCGAACGGATCTTTAACCTGATACTCGAGCGTCGTGATGGAGTCTATGACGATGCGTTTAACGCCGAAGGATGCAATACGAATGAGGTTAGCGAGTCCGCTAATGCTCGTTTGGCTAAGCTTCGAGGGTCCGAACTCGATGATCGTAAGCTTTCCCTCTTGCTGAAGTCGGTCGAGATCCCAGCCGAAATTGAGCATGTTTTCCTTTACATGCCGAGCCTCCTCGCCCATTAAAACCAAAAGCCCGTTTTCCCCGGCTTCGATGCCTTTGATGAGAAACTGCACTCCCATAGTCGTCTTACCAGTTCCTGGACCTCCGCTAATCGTAACGGTACGACCTTTAGGAAGCCCTCCACCTAAGAGCTCGTCTAGTCCGGGAATACCGGTAGGAGTGCGCTCAATAACGGGGCGAGCCACCCCGTCGAAAACAACTCATTAAAATCGCTTTAGCGTTTGAACGCTCCTTCACGCGCACCCCACGACCCGCGAGGCTGTTCGCCTGGGAATATTCGAGCAAAGATTTCGCGAGAGAGAATGGCGTGAAGCTTACCTAAGGCGCGTTCAACGTCGGAGAGCTGTCGCTCAGTAATAGCACGGCGGCTACGAAGCTCTTCAATCGTTTTTAGCCCGACTTCTCGGTCTACAGATCCGAGCGCGATTTCCGCGAGAATCCTAACCACCTCCTCGCGTTCACGCCTCCTCTGCATCATTAGCTCCTGATGCCTTCGCTCTAGATTGCGACGGATGCGCTCAGCGCGGCTGAGCAGGGAGAACGCACCACTGATGAACGCACGAAGAACGTCTTCGTGCATTTCCCCCGTGATCTTACCTATTTCAACCAACTGCTGTAGCTCTTGAAGGTGGTTCGCTACCTCTTCAAGTTGGTCGATAACTATGAAGGCTTCAGCTAGCCAAGTGGGTAGAAGCCAGAACCCGCCCTCCTTTCGCGGCTGCAGCTGCTGTACGGGGTACTCGACACGCGCACCGTCTTCCTGAACAACCTCGTAACTCACGATCTTGCCAGCCTCCTTTACAACATCTCCTATGTAACCAACATGCCGTTCAGACACCCAGTCGAATACGAGCTGACCTATGGGAGATTCTGGAACTGAGACAACTTCACGGAGAATGTTCTTAGCCATTCGACCATTGAAGCGCCGCAGCCGCGAAAGGAGAGCTTTGATAGGTTTCACGACTGACCGTTTAGGGGTATTTGCAGCGCCTTTTTGGTATTTCTGCTAGCTAAGGACTAGGAAGGTCTCGATATGACGAATACCGTCTATGTTGTAAATTCGATTCATGAGCTGATCGCGTAGATCGCCGATATCACGCGCGCGCAGCTCGAGGAGGATGTTGAACCGACCGGAGGTTATGTAGATCGCTTGAATCGCATCGCCCAGCTTCTTCAGCTGATTGTAAATCGCGCTGACCCGCGCGGGGTCAGCAACAATACCAACAAATGCGTGAACGTGGTAGCCGAGCTTAGACCAATCAGGAACCACACGAAACTCCTTAATTATACCCTGATCACGCATGATCTCAATCCGGCGTTTTATGATACCGGGGCTTTTCTTCAGTAGACGTGCGATTTCGGCATACCGCATGCGTCCATCTTTCCGTAACATCTCCAGTATACGCAGGTCCAGTTGGTCTGGGTGTTTGATGGGGCGCCTCACATCGCCTATACTACTAGCGATTTTTAAGTTAATCGTTTGAAAGACAAATTCTCTTTATGCAAACCAGTTTTTGTGTATAAAGCAACGCAAAACTCGCGCCTTTTCGCAAAAACATTCACCTTCGCTTTCCATGCTACGTTTTGCGCAAACTTGTAAGAGCAAAACTACAGTTTAAACACGTGCTAAGCTTCAATTCGACAAAGATGCGGGGTCTTATGCAAATAACGCCTGGTAGACGTTGGCTATCACCGCAACAAGTTATCGCAAAATTTTGCCAGTGATGGGGATTTGAGTGCCACAGGATGGACAACGGTTTTCTGCGGTCAGGCGTGAGAAGACAAGAAAGAAGTTTCGACGTTTAAGGAGAAGTGCACCACAAGTGGGACAGTAGGTGTTACCATAGGGGTGGTCTCCGACGTTGCCTAGATACACGTACTTGAAGCCGTGCTGGCGTGCGATACGGTAGGCGCGCTCAAGGAAGTCTATGGGAGTGGGGGGTTCGTGGTAGTGGTAGGCGGGAAAGTATCTGGTAAGGTGGATGGGGGTCTGTCGGCTAACATTCCGAAGAGCTTGTTGCACGATCCATTCTACTACACGGTCATTATCGCAGAGCCCTGTTACGAGTAAGCATACGAGTTCAACATGTAAACCAAGTTCCTGAGCTAAATGTGCGTTACGCCAGATAACCTGAGCGTCTACGCCCTTGCAGTACTTGCGGTAAACGTGAGGATCGCCCTTTACATCGATTTTGAAACCATCAAGTCCTGCGCGATGTAGCATGCGAATTGCTGTCTCGGTTAAATACCCGTTAGATACAATGCACGTGTAAAGCCCGTGATCTTTGGCTAGTGGAAACAGGTCTATCATGTACTCGAAAAGAAGCGTGGGTTCGTTGAAGCTGATGCAGACACCCTGATCTCCTGCTTGTACTGCTGCTCGAACAACCTCTTCAGGCGAGGTTGCATGAGTAGTGGGAGGAGGAGGGAATTTGGAAAGCGTCCAGTTTTGGCACCAGGGGCAGTCGAAGTTGCATGACCAGGTTGAGATAGTGTAGGCGGAGGAGCCTGGCCAGAAGTGGTAAAAGGGCTTGATTTCGATAGGACGGCTCTCAGCTGCGGAGAGGTTGCCGTATGTAAGCGTGTAGAGGCGCCCGCTACGGTTTACACGGGTACGGCAGAATCCACTTTCACCTGGTGGTATTACGCAACGGCGCTCGCAAAGCAAGCACTGTACTTGATCATTGGACAGCGATTCCCAGAGTAGTGCCTCGCGCACGGCGTAGCTT
>QMWL02000031.1 GCA_003661605.2 archaeon | reverse complement strand
GCTCTACTGCTGCAGCAGCTTTACGCGACGCTTCAGCGATAGCCTCGTTCATCGGTAGTAGAGCTTCTGATGAGGACATTTTGATAACAATAGCGTAGCAAGGAACGTGATGTTTACTTGCAATTTCCTCGATACGAAATCGTTGAACACCTACGCCACCGATGGCTACGCCAGTACCGATAGCAATAGAACCTGTTTTTTCACCCTCTAACTTTACCGCAGCATCTACCGTTATAATTGCAGAGGGAGCTATCTCCGCGAGAACGTGCTCTACAGCACGCCCCAGTTCTCCTGTATTGCCTTCTGGACCTTTAGGTCGAATGATGAACGCAGGTCGACCGTTAATTGAAGTCTCGTAACATATAGTATGCCTTGCTATAGTGCGATAGGGGGCGTCCCTAGTTACTAGATGAGAGACAGCGAGCACACCAGCACCATCACCAATAGGTATTCTGAGTTCAAAGGCTTGAACAGCGTTAAAGAGCGCGTTGGCTTCCCTCGCGATCAGCGGAAGCATAAAGTGAAGCTGCATTGCAATGAATAAATTGTTCGTTTTTCTAGCTAAAATATAGAAATGATTCACAATCTTATGAATAGCAGAGAACGCACGAGCAACTTCGATCATGTAAGTAGCGCGTTTAACCAGGTCCTCACAGGGATTAGCCAGGACTCCACGCACGCTGTTCTCTAGATGCGTTTCAGCAGTGCGAATGAGATGTTCTAGCTTCCAAACTACTCCTGATGGGTCAAGGCTAACGGGTTCTACTACAAAATAGTCAGTCATAGTAGATACGAAGCCCTCCACGTCCGTATCATCCTTGGCGTTCTTTCGGATAAACTCAGTAACTCTTGCCAAGAGGATTTGACGCATGCGCGAGAGCATACGGAGATGAGAACCAACCTCCGACATGATGAGATGGAACTGAATACGCGACCCGAATAAAGTGTACACAACAATGAATAACAAGAACACAGCAAGAGACACTAGTTGCCAGAAGGAGTACTGATCGGAGGGCACTGTCGGTATCAATCTAAGAAGGTGGTTCTTCAGGCGTTATAAGGGTGGGGGTGGCATCGGCTTCCCGGCTTCCCGTGGGCTCCCGCACCACAGTACCACCGGGAACGGGGTGCGGTTTCACTGGCGAGTTCGGAACGGGATCGCGTGGTTCCCGCACCCCTATGGCCGACACCACCCCGAAGTGTGTTAAAGAGCCCATATTTAAGGTTAGATGTGGAGGAAAAGCTGATTAAAGGGTACCTATCAGGTATAGGAGGGCCCGTGGCCTAGCCAGGAATGGCGTCGGGCTCCAGAGGAGAGAACGGGTCTGCAGACCGCTATGGAATGACGGCGCCTCTGGAGCTCGGAGAGACCCGAAGGCCGTGGGCTCGAATCCCACCGGGCCCACCATGCTAGTTAATGAGCCCCTCTTTACGCAGTATTCCTCGAGCAGCAAGCACACCAGTGGCTGCTGCAACAACTATCCCCCTTGAGAGACCAGCACCGTCGCCTGCTACGAAGATGTTTTCTATGGAGGGCTCCATATACTTGTCGACTTCAACACGTAGGGCGGAGAATTTTATCTCAGGAGCGTAAAGGAGCGTAGAGTCGGAAGCGACTCCAGGTATTACGTTATCAAGGCTTTCTAGTCCCTCTATGATATCTATGACGATCCGGTGAGGGAGCGCCATCCCTATATCACCAGGAGTAACATCAGTAAGGGTTGGGCGCACTAAGCCCATTCTGATACGACCCCACGTAGAGCGGCGTCCTCTACGAAGATCTCCTAGTGTCTGTAGGATGGGCTTTCCACCGCCTATGGTAGCAGCTTGCTTAGCGATGGCGTCTCCGTAGGCGAGAGTGTTTTCCACAGGTTCTGTAAGCGCTACTCGAACGAGGAACGCAAAATTCGAGTTCTCAGATTTTACCGATTCAAAAGTGTGTCCATTAACGCCCACATAGTTGTTGTATACCTCTCTAACGACAAACCCTCGATGATTTACACAGAAAGTACGAACGAAGTCGCGGTAAGTCTTGGTATAGATGTGGAACTTAGGATCTACGCTAACCTCGACTACAGGATCTAGTATAACTGAAGGTACCTCTACACGAACCCCTACGTCGATGGGTTCAAACCGCGTTTGAATGCCAAGACGCTTACACTCTCGGGCAAGCCAATCAGCACCAGATCTACCGGGTGCCAGTATTACATATCTGCATTCAATACGTTTCCCGTCCTTTAATACTACAAATCCTTTATTAAAAGACTCAACTCGTGTCTTTAGCAAGAAGTGTACTCCACGATTTTTCAAAAAATCCCTAAAGTTTGCGATAACCCGGATTGAGTTTTCAGTACCTATATGCCGCTGTTTAATCGGTATGAAGCGCATGCCAACCGCGGCGGCCTTTCTAGAGAGTTCCGCAGACTTAATAGGATCAGGAACGTATAAACGCGTCGGCGCGCCAAATTCAACAAAAGCACTATCGACGTATTCTACAATACGCCATTGTTGCTCGGGGTCGAGCCATTCGCCTAAATCACCTCCTATCTGAGGGTGTAAATTTAGCAACCCACTCGAAAAAATCCCCGCTCCACCCACACCAGATACCATTAAGCAAGGCTTGCACCTAGCACAGATCTTCGTAAAACGTTCTGGACACTTCCTTTCCTCAACGTCAGGACCTTCGTCGATTATCAAGATGCTTCCTGAGAATCCGTGCACGACGAGCTCCCGGGCTGCGAAAAGCCCCGCCGGTCCAGCGCCAACTATCACTACATCAGCGTTCAAGCTTGCGACAAGTACGCACTGCCTACTAAGCCCTTATCCCTCAACCATTGCAAGGATCCTAGAAAATCACCCTCTGTTGTGTAAAGTTCTACAGATTTTATGTCGATCGCTATTGGGATTCGCAAGCTTGATCCACTAGAGAGAACCCTATCGATGGAAACACCTCCGACAAGTTCGTTGAAAGCAGGGAGGATGAGTAGTTTACGTCGAGATTTAGGAAGCCGCGCTTTAACCCAAACAGGTACGCGCATAACATATCCGAATGTGCTTCTGATTACAATTACGGGGTGGATGTGTGCCATAACAAGAGTATCGCGTCTAAAGACGTGAGATGCGGGTCGAATATGGCCGTGAAAAATTCCTATAGAAGTGCCGCGGATAACGGACCCTCGACGAGACGCAATTGTCACATTCTCTAATCTGAGTGAGTAAACGAGCTGATCAAGGCTACCATCGTGATTACCGGGAACTATTATCACACGGTCTACACGTTCTGATAGAAATTGCAGTATATCCACTAATCCAGATATCTCGATAGGGGCGATACCTGATACGCTATGTTTTACATCACCAAGAATTACAAAGTGCGTTGGCTTCGTTTGATCGAGTAGATTCCCGATGTTACTCAATAACTTATTATATTGAACTGGTAGTTTCACACCATACTTTGCTAGTTCGTACTCGAAGCCTATATGCAAGTCTGCAATAACCAGATACCTGCGCTTTCCAATATCGATGAGAAGCGCGGGATAGGGGTACTGTATGGCTAAACGCAAGGCGGCAGTGTTATCAATTAAGATCAACTAAAGCATAACGTGCTACAGTCCTCTCGCGCGGTATATAGGGAGCTTACGGCACTATGGCAGCAAGCAGTCCGAGATCCTACTTCCTTAAGCGGAGTGGTAGCAGCAGTCTATGGGCGGGTTAAACACTATTTCTTCGGAAAGCAGCTGAGAGACGGTATTTGGGTAGTTGTAGGTAAGGAGAAGGAGTACATTGTAGAGCCAGATGAAGGCGTTTGTACATGCCCGGACTCCTTTTTCAGAGTGCTATCTGGCGAGAAATGTTACTGCTACCACTTACACGCAGTGAAGGTAGCTTGGGTCCTCGGAAGTTTCCAGGTCGTCGTCGAGCAAGAAAACAGGCTAGTAATGTGCCTTCTTGAGTGGCTTACCTAAGCGCTATCGCCGAAGCTCTTCCTTGAACAGTTTCTCAGCGTAGGCGTCAAGGTCCAAAAAGCCGTGGCCTGAGATGCTGAAGAGAATCACCTTCTCCTCCCCTGACTCTCTACATCGAAGTGCTTCATCTATGGCAGCTTTTGCAGAGTATGCAGATTCTGGAGCAGGGGTAATTCCCTCGGTTTGTGCGAGAATGCGTGCAGCCTCGAACACTTCTTTTTCATCTATAGCATACGCTACTGCACGTACGATGCCTTTATACCGTAAATAGCTAATTATCGGCGCAGCAGCGTGATAGCGTAAGCCTTCTGCGCGTATGACAGGCATTTCAGTATCATGACCGAGCGTATACATTTTCAGAAGAGGGGTGGTGCCCGCTGCATCGGCATAGTCGTATCGATACTCGCCTTTAACGAGGTTGGGGGCTGCGAGGGACTGTGCGGCAAGAAACTCGCACTGCCGCTTTCCTTTCAACACCTCACCTATAGCAGGCAGAACAAACCCGCCAAAGTTGCTACCACCACCTAGGCTGCTTATCATGATATCTGGCTGAATGCCCGCTTTCTCGCACTGAAGGAGAGTCTCTAGGCCTATGATAGTTTGGTGTAGTAAGACATGATTGAGAACACTACCCAATGCGTAGCGAAACTCGTCGTGCACTCTTGCATACTCTAAACCCTCTGAGATTGCTATAGATAAAGAGCCCGGATGATTGGGATCCTTCTCTAGGAGCTTTCGACCGACTTCTGTTATAGGACTTGGAGATGCATGGACCTCTCCTCTATATAGCTGCATGAAGATTCTTCGCCCAGGTTTCCAGTTGTAGGCAAAGCGTACCCAGAATATGACGCAGCGGAGATCGAATAAAGCGGTGGCGTAAGCGAGAGCACTTCCCCACTGCCCAGCACCAGTTTCTGTAACAAGACCTTCAAATCCGGCTTTTGCCGCAAAAAATGCCTGAGCAAGAGCGGTATTGATCTTATGAGATCCCGTGGGACTACCCATGTCTTCCCTCTTTACATATAGCTTCGCAGGTGTTTTCAAATATCGTTCGAGCCGACGGCACCGCATGAGGGGGCGTGGGCGCCCTATGCGTATGTATACCTCCCTTAATTCGTCAGGAATTGGTATCCAGCGATTATCTGAGAACTCCATACGAAGGCACTCAGGTATCATTATCTGCTGAAGCTCCGCTATACGGTCTCCACCAGTAGGAGGATTTTGGGGAGGAGGCAGAGATTCCGGGAGGTCTGGGAGGATGTTATACCAGTAGCGGGGAAACTCATCAGGAGATAGAACTATCACATCTTCTGCTTTTGGGGTCATCACGACCCACAGGGATAGTGAAATAAGCGTTAGAGAAAGGTCGGCGTTTGAGCAAGTTCGACCACATACTGTATGGAAGGGAAGGGGAGCGGTACCTTCTCTTAGGCAATGAGGCTATTGCGCGTGGTTGTATAGAAGGAGGAGTAGATGTTGTCACAGCGTACCCAGGGACACCGTCCTCAGAGATAGCGGACACACTATCGCAACTGGCCTCTAAAGGCGGTTTCTATATGGAGTATTCAACTAACGAAAAGGTTGCTGTTGAGGTAGCAGGCGGAGCTGCAATTGCAGGAGCGCGTGCGGTTACTACGATGAAACATGTGGGAGTGAATGTAGCAGCAGATACGCTAGCCACACTTGCGTATGTTGGTATACGAGGCGCTTTTGTTGTCGTTAGTGCAGATGATCCAAATGCGTGGTCTTCGCAGAATGAGCAAGACAATAGGTTATATGCGCCACTCTTTAGCATACCCTGCATCGAGCCGAGCGACCCTCAGGAAGCGAAAGACTTCACACTGTATGCCTTCGAGCTGTCAGAGAAACTGGAGCTCCCGGTGATGCTTCGCACGACTACGCGTATTAGCCATACGAGGGGGCCCGTTGTTTTCGGACCAATAAAAGAACGGCGAGCGAAGGGCTTCGTACGAGATAGAGCGCGATTTGTTATGATACCTGCTCACGCACGTACGCGACATAAAGTGCTTCTGCAAAAGCTCGAGGAGGCACAGCAAATAGCAGAAAACGCACCCATTAATAAGGTACATATAACAGATAGTAAGGTTTGCATAGTAACATCAGGAGTATCCTACGGGTATGTCGCAGATGCAATTAAACAGTTGGGCGAGGATATTGCTATTCTAAAGCTGGGCTTCATATACCCGCCACCTGTACAGCTGATATGGGATTTCATCAAGAGGTTTGAAGAAGTTATTGTGATAGAGGAGTTGGAGCCTTACCTAGAACGCATCGTTAAACAAGTTATAGCTGAGCACCAAGATCGGATCGTAGTACATGGAAAGAACCTACTGCCTCGCTGCGGGGAATTATCAATACCCACTCTTTTGAAAAATATCGCTCATAAATTGGGTAAAAAAGTTGAAGAAAGTAAACAATTACTTCCTATCAAGGTACCTAAACGTCCACCAGTACTGTGCCCAGGATGTCCCCATCGAGCAAGCGCACTTGTACTAAAACGTGTTATCGGAGATGCGGTAGCAACAACAGACATCGGATGCTATGCGCTTCAAGTACTGCCCCCATTGGAACTGGGAGATGTCCTAGTGTGCATGGGAGCTAGCATCGGAATCGCCTGCGGAATTGCCGTAGCTACTGGACAGCGTGTTGCAGCTGTAATAGGGGACTCAACGTACTTTCATGCAGGGTTACCTGGTACTGTGAATGCGGTGTATAATAAACATAATATAATGATTGTTATTCTTGACAATGGAACAACCGCAATGACAGGTCATCAACCACATCCAGGCACAGGTATACGCGGTTTGGGGGATCGCGGCGTTCGCGTGCTACTAGAGGACGTTGTGAGGGGCTGTGGGGTCCGTAATGTCAAAGTCGTTGATCCGTATAATTTGAAGGAGGCTGAGAAAGCGGTTCGAAGTTTGTGGGAGAGAGACGAAGTTACTTGTGTAATCTTTCGCCGGCGATGTGTTCTGCTGGAGCGGGAAAAGCCGAGAACCATTTACCGCATAGATCAGGAAAAGTGTACAAAGTGCATGAGTTGCATTAGGTTGCTAGGATGCCCTGCAATTCAGCTGGTCGATGGAAGTGTTGTAATCAGAAGGGAGCTATGCGCAGGGTGTGGTGTGTGCGCGCAAGTATGTCCAAGTAAAGCTATAGTGAAGACATGAGTGCTGTAAGAAATATCGGTCTATGCGGCGTTGGCGGCCAGGGTATCCTATTCCTTGGGCAACTCCTAGCAAATGCGTTTATGAGAAGGGGGTTAGATGTCCGCGTAGCAGAAATTCACGGCATGGCACAAAGAGGAGGAAGCGTTCTCGTCGAACTGCGTTATGGAACAAGAGTTCACGCACCCGCCAGTCACGGTGACTATGATATTCTAGTTGCATTAGAGTATATAGAGGGACTACGCCAATTACATAAATTAAAAAGAGATGGAGTTTTGATTTTAAACTTAGACGTAATACGACCTCTGGCAGCACTCCTAGGTGAAGACGTTCCAGCACTTAGCCAAATATATCCCATCTTGAAGCAAAGGGTTGGTAAATTAGCTATTGGGAATTTTACAAAAACAGCTACGCGGGTGGCAAGCCCGCGAGCTACGAATGTTTTCGTTGCGGGAGTGCTTTTGTCGCTAGGTATACTACCGATCTCCGTTGAGGATGTAGAGGGTGCTTTGAGAGTAGTGTCGCCTCCGAGATTCCTGGAAGTAAACTTGCGAGCCCTTCACGCAGGACTTGCGCGCGAGGAGGTGGAGGTTCGCTAGCGTTTAACTAACTTCTACAATCCTTGTTATTACGACTCCATACACATCGTTGATTTTGTGAGGACGTGCTTCCACGAGGAGAGTTTTACCGGAGAACTTTGTTTCGAGAACTGAGAGCGCTTCGCCGAGTATCTTACTTCGCGAAGGTTTTTCTTCCGCCCATTTGCTCATGTAGTCGGACAGCTCCTTATG
>QMWL02000030.1 GCA_003661605.2 archaeon | reverse complement strand
TGTTGCTTATCTCGATGAAATCCGTGATACAATCATAACGGCTTTCAACTGGGCGGTAAGCGAAGGACCACTCGCCGGAGAAATCGTCCGTGGCGTAAAGGTCGTTCTTCACGACGCCAAGGTACACGAGGACCCGGTTCACCGCGGACCTGCTCAGATCATGCCTGCAACACGCCACGCTATGTTCGCTGCTATACTGTCTGCAGAGCCCCTACTGCTCGAGCCGATGCTTCGCCTTGAAGTCAAGGTCCCTGCAGAGCTTGTAGGTAGTGTTACGAAGATCATTAGTCATAAGCGGGGAAGAGTGTTGAACATCCAACATGCTGAATACGTGACTGTTGTAACAGGAGAGATACCTGCAGCTGAGTCCTTTGACCTTGCCGACGTACTTCGCAGCGCAACTTCCGGACGAGCATTCTGGGGAACTTCCTTCTCAAGGTGGCAACCTGTGCCCAAGAACATGCAGGAGCAGATCATAGCCCAAATCAGAAAGCGTAAAGGTCTTCCTCCTGAGCCACCGAAGCCCGAAGACTTCCTAGGTCCTTAGAAGCGCAGTAAAGCATAAAAACCTATCAGGTCGTGTTTCAGATAAAGCGCCGGTCGTCTAGCCTGGTCTAGGACCCCGGCCCCCCGCGCCGGTGATCGCGGGTTCGAATCCCGCCCGGCGCACCACTAAACACTTAACTGGAAAACTTAGAGAGTTTACAGGGCGATGAGGACAGGACCCGGTCAGAAAGAGTGACGACGATCTTGAGTGCCGAGCCCCTACTGTAACATCCTTCTTGCTATACTCTGATACGCATCGATACGCGTGAGAACCTCGGTAATGTAGCTCCACCTGAGTGGGTGAGAGTATATGGATGGCTGCTCTAAGTGTGCGGTTGCTGCTGCAATACCAACGATAACAGCTTCCGCTAACTCCAACCCCCTCGATCGCGCAGCGTGAAATCCCGCTCGAAAGCTGTCCCCTGCTCCGATCGTATTTACGATCTGCTTCGGAGGTATAGCACAGGCATCAATTTTCTTCGAATCTGCGATGATATGCACGCCTTTTGATCCTCTTGTAACTATGATAGCTTCAAGAAAATCTGTGAGATGTTCTATGTTTTTACCTAAAAGATTCTCGATTCTTCGCGCTTCTACCTCGTTGCAGAAAAGCAGGTTTCCTAGGGTCAGTAGCTCTTTCAACGCCTCTGCTGTATAGCTGCGAATCTCCTGACCAGGGTCCAGCACTACGTACCTTCTCCGACGCTGCGCCTCCCTTGCAATCCATAGGTGAAAAGAAGGCTTTCCTGCTGCCAGATGTACTACAGTACTGTACTCTAAGGCTGTGGCTATCATGTTCTTGAGAGACTTGAAGGGAGAAGCTTCATAAAGCATGCTAACCCCTTCCTCAACAAGATACCTTGTTCCAGTAGGATCGTGAATTGCATATACTCTCGTTGTAGGCAGGTTCTCATGAACGACTAAAAACGACCTTACGTTCCATCGGCTGAGTATACTCTTACACTCCTCCTCATAATCCCTTCCCACCAACGATAGGATCCCGCAGTCTACACCCAGCTGTGCTGCTGCTACACCTATGTTAAGCGCGTTTCCACCAGGTCTTTCCTCTCTCTGCACTATCTCTGTACTAGTTTCTGGATCTGGTAGTTTATCAACAACAATAACTATGTCGATACATGTATGTCCTGCAACGAGGAGCTTATACGCCACCAGTACTTTCGGGAACCTCTCTCATAATACATTATTTGTGGTAGGTAGGAATACTTATTACATAACCGAAAGTGATCATGTGGGTTACATCTTGAAAAACGCAGAGTGCTTCAAAGTCAACTATCTTCCCCATCGCTTCATACGAAGAGAAAGCGTTCAACGCGCCTTCTTTCAATTGTTTGAACGCGAACTCCGTAAATCTGGCGCTGGATACGTTATCGCCTTAGTTGAAGGACCTGTTGGAACAGGGAAAACAACGCTTGTTCGTTTATTCGAAAATAAGTTCGATGGAAGGAGCCTAGAGGATGGTCGTACACTTCGTGCAATATATATTAACTGCGGCGTTGCTCGGAGATTCTACGCTGCTGTTTTAGAAGCAGTACAGCAACTTATCCCTCAGCTACCTCGTCGTGGTTTATCGATCGACGAACTTCTAGGCATTCTTGTCGATCAGTTAAAGGAGAGAAACTATCATGCTGTTCTCCTCTTCGACGACTTCGACTACTTACAAGAAGTTACCGAGGAGAAGAGACGCCCCACCGGTTATCTATCCTCCCTTCTTCACTCACTACTACGCCTGTCTGAACACGCGGGAGAGCCCTATCTTTCCCTCGCTTTTACCGCTAAAGATTTCACTTCCCTTCTTCGGTTATTAGCAGGGAGTATCATCAGCACGCTTACTGCAGCTCGACGTTTCAGGCTCAAACCTTATACTGCAGATGAGTTATGCGATATCCTCCGCGATAGAGCCGAACAAGGCTTCTTCCCTGGTACCTGGAGTGATGAGATAATACGCCTAGTTGCTGACATCGGTGAGCAGGAAGGTGGTGACGCACGCTGTGCGATATCCATTCTGTACTACGCTGCTCAGATAGCTGAGAGCAAAGGAGCTACTGAGATCCTTCCTGATCACATACGGGAAGCTGCAGGTAGCGTTCTACCGAGTGACTTGGAAAACGCCATTTACTCAATGACACGACACGAAATTCTCGTTCTTCTCTCAATCGCGCGCCTCTTCGATCTTAAACCCGATGCCGCATACATCACGATGGGCGAACTCGAACGCGAGTATCAAGCAACCTGTGAAGAATTCGATGAACGCCCTCGGGCACACACACAGTTATGGCACATCGTTCGAAGGCTTTCTGCTCTTCACGTAATACATGCTGTAGTATCATCACACGGTCAGCGTGGAAGAACTACAAACATACGGCTAGCCCTTCACAAACCCTCTGCTGCTCGTTTACGGGAAGTACTGGAACGAGAGTTAGCGGAGGAGATGGATAACTATGCCTAGGCGAAAATTACCCGAACCAAAACGTCTCCCGCTTGAGCGTTTGCTATCCTCTGCTGGTAAAACTCGTCTGCTACTTAGCATAGCGCAATACCGAGAAATAACGATCTCCAAGCTGATCCGCCTCTCCAGAATGAACTTCCGAGAGGCGAGTCGGTTTATCGATTTCCTTAAACGCATTGGTCTTGTTGAGGAACGACGATACGGCAGAGTGCGAATAATATCAATAAAACAGCGTCTTTTCTTCGATAAATTAAACGAACTCTCAGAGATCTGGGAGTCCTTACAGAAAACTTGAGCATAGTGGATATCTCTAAGAAATCACCTACTTACAGACGGTGTATAGCTGAAGGCTTTCTGAAATTAAAACCATCAACGCTTGATGCTATCAAACGCCGTACCCTCCCTAAAGGAGACCCTATAGCAACCGCTCAAACAGCAGCCCTGCTGGCAATCAAGAAGACGCCGACGCTGATACCGCACTGCCATCCTCTTCGAATAACCTACGCCAGCGTGAGAATAGAGCCTGAAGCCAATGGAGTGAGAGTATTGACCGAAGTCGCTGCTGAAGAAAAAACAGGTGTTGAGATAGAAGCACTTGTAGGTACAGCCATTGCACTAGTTACATTATGGGACCTAGTTAAGTCGCTTGAAAAGGACGAAAGGGGTCAGTACCCGACTACAGCAATAACTGAGATAAAAGTGATCACGAAGGAGAAGGTCGATGTCGCATCTGGAGCACAAGGAACACGCCGTAGCAGTCAAAGCTCGGGTCCAGATCGTAACAGTCAGTAGCTCGCGATATAAGCAAGTTCTATCAGGAGCAACCGCTGAAGACCCTTCAGGCAAGCTGGCAAAGGAACGGCTCACGGCATTTGGGCACAAGGTTGAACGCTACCTTGTAATTCCTGATAACATCGGTCAAGTCGTGCGTGTGTTACTAGAGGGACTCAAGCTAGGGCTTGATGCAACGGTACTGATAGGGGGCACCGGAGTAAGCCCCACCGACATCACCGTAGATGCTTTTCAACGCCTTGCAACGCGCCTCTTACCAGGCTTCTCGGACAGATTTCATGCTCTTTCCTCAGAGCGCGTGGGTACTGCCTCTATAGTAAGCCGTGCATGTGCAGGATTCGTAGGCGACCACCTCGTCATATGTCTTCCTGGATCAAAAGACGCTGTAGAAGTTGGGCTATTCATCATACTTCCTGAACTTTCTCACCTAATTCATCACGCAAAGGAAGCGTGCTCGTAGACCCCTTCGGCCGTATAGTTGACTCTATTCGCATACAAGTCACAACAAAATGCAACCTACGCTGCTTCTACTGCCATAAAGAGGGCTGCCTTCGTGATACTCCTGACGCATTAACCCCAAATGACGTTGACCGCCTCATCACGGTTGCTAAACAGCTAGGCATTCATCGCGTTAAGTTCACAGGAGGAGAGCCGCTACTACGCCCCGATATCGATCAACTTGTTACGTCCGCCAGTAAACCAGGTGTTGAAGTATCGATGACTACAAACGGAGTCTTTCTCTCAAAGTGGGCTCGTGTCCTTCAGGAGTCTGGATTAGCTAGAGTAAACATCAGTTTACCCTCCTTAGACCCCAGTAAGTACCAATCTGTAACTGGCTTCCCCATAGATCCTGTGCTCGATGGGATACGCATGGCTATTGATCAAGGCTTATCGGTAAAAATCAACGTTGTCGTCCTTCGTGGTATAAATGACGACGAGCTAGAGAAATTCGTAGACTTCGCAAGGCAGCTTCAAGTCAGAGTCCAGTTTATCGAATTAGAACCAGTAGTAATACCACGTGCAGTATTCCAAAAGTACTACTACCCTGCAGAACGCATCCATCGGTGGTTACGCGAACGCGCGCATAGCGTGAGTCGACGGAAGCTTCATGCCCGGCTTGTGTACGACTTAGGTGGGGTTATGGTTGAGGTAGTTGGTCCAATAAACAGACCCGAGTTTTGCATGAACTGTCGTCGGATTCGGGTTACTGCTGATGGCTATCTTCGCCCCTGCTTACGCACCACGGCCGGGCAGGTTCCTGTACTCCCTGCCCTTCGGAGTAACGAGTGGAGGGAAAAGGTAGCTCTTGCGATAAAAACGGTTGTTAAGAATAGGCGCCCCTTTATATCGAATACATGAGGCGCCTTTGCTTAGCTGTAGCCTACCTAGGAGATCAATACTACGGATACCAGCGACAACCAGGTGTGCCTACAGTAGAGGGGCTGCTGATAAACGCTGTAGAACGCGCAGGTTTGACGGAGGGCATTACTGCACCGCTTTATGCATCTGCTTCACGTACGGATCGTGGTGTATCTGCTGCTCAGAACATATTCTCTCTACTAACAACCGCTGAAACTCCTGATATTGATGAGATCAACGCACATCTTCCTCAAGACATCTGCGTATGGGCTTGGCGCTTCGCTAACAAGAATTTTCATCCTCGCCGGGATGCCCTCCATAGAACATACCTATACGTAGCTCCCCTACATGCAGAAGACCCTGACATCATCCGAGCTGCTTGCCGTACAATCGTCGGTGAGCACGACTTTAGTGTGTTTGCAAAAGGAGGCGTACCTGAGTGGAGATCTCCAGTCTGTGTAGTATATCGGTGTGAGCCTATCTTCAAAAATGGTGTACTGCTACTATACATCACGGCAAATCGCTTCTTACGGCAAATGGTTCGACGCCTCGTGAATGTCATATTGCGGATAGGGCGAGGAGAACTCAGGCTGTCAGATCTACACCAAATGCTTCAAGGCCACCGTGTAGCACGAATCCAGTCGGAACTTGCTAACCGCCTGATTTTGATCGAGGTAAGACTTCCATTTGATTTGATAATTCACGAACCTGCTATACCTCGCGTCAAATCTATGTTTTTGAGAAAGATGGTTGAAAGCCGCGCCTCCTACTTTCTTATGCGCGAGACCCTCTTCTCCTTGCCCTTCTTCTAACGCGTTTTGCGGGTCTTTTCTCCTCTACTTCCCTAGTCTTTCCTATAAGGAAATCCATCTCTTTATCGGTTAACTGGAGGGCTTGGGCTAAACTATTACGAGCCTTGGGGTCATTGCTGCATATTACTCGCAGATAGGGCAAATACCGGGTTAGAAAGCGGCGTGTGGAAACGTGAAAGACGGGTTTGGCTCGAAGCGCTATCTCCCGTAGCTTCTCTCGCTCTCTCTTCGTTTTTGCGAGAATGCGTATACGCTCTGGAAAGTGCATCGGTACGAACCCTGGCGGTTTGCTATAGCGAAAAGCTGCTGCAACACCTCCCATCATAAGGTCAATCACGTACTTAAGCAAGGTCCAATACTGACGCTGCTTCATCTCAGCTCTTAGAATATCTGCTTCAGACAATGCCCACATAGCTCTCACCAGGTCTCTAGGATCTGTAAGCACTTGTGGAATGTTCTCGTAGATCCATTCGAAGAGCATGTCGGGATCGACAGGACTCGACGATATCAAAGCACGTGCTTTCTTTATACTTTTTGCATAAAAAATTCTGCGTAAGTACTCAAAGATCTCGTATTCTCTAACGCGCTGCCCCATGCGCTCAATATCCTCCGCGGTTATATGACGACCAAGTGCAGCAAGAGCCTGTAGATCGTTAATCGCCGATCGAAGATCTCCCTCCTCCTTCTTAATCAGAGCTTTTAGCGCGTTCTTATCGATGCTTACCTTCTCCTTGCGCGCTATTTCCTCCAAGATCCGTATAAGCGCTCTCTCTGAACGCCGTTCGAACTTAATCAACTCACAGAGCTGTAGAAGGGGTCTCATTCCACTACGCGACCATGGATCGTTTGCTGTCATTACGATAGGCACACGCGACTTGGGGATCGCCTTAACTAGTGCTCCGTAAAGACCACGATCCTCCCTGGGGCTAATTCCATCTACCTCATCGATTAGAAGTACCCGCCCCGCTCCTGTCAATGTTCGACTTGCAGACGATTCTTCAACCACGCGCATAATTCGCTCTCCACTACGCTGATCACTAGCATTAACTTCGAATATAACAAGCCCGTGCTCGCGTGCAAATGCGTGAACTAAGCTCGTCTTACCGGTACCAGGAGGTCCGTAAAGTAGCGCAGCACGCTTAGTTGGAGGAGTTCCAGCCAGCCACTGTTTCATCCAACTAACAAACTTCTGAAGAGCCTCCTGGTTCTTCTTCCTGTAGTAAATGAGGTCTGATACCCTCTTCGGTCTGTACTTCTCCGCCCAGACTTCCGCACGCACAGGCATTAGCTCTGTTTTACTGCAGCAAGAACTGCTAACAAGTAGCTAAGCTGTACCTCATCGTTTGCACCCATTACAAGTCTGTAGTCGATTTCTCCGATGGTTCGTATAATCTCTAACTTCTGCTGATCATCAAGCTCTCCCATATCTAAGATAACGCTATGAATTTGTCTAATTACATCGGTCGGCGATACCCCGTACTGGTAGAGCAGGCGCCTAATTGTACGACGTGCCTCGATGAAATCGCCTTGCATAGCAAGCTGAAGCGCTTGCTTGAGATCCTCCCTCGGTACAAGACCTGCGATACGAAGAACAACATCACGTGTAACCTCTTTTCCAAATGATGCAGCAGCCTGAAGGAGGTTGATCGCTTGTCGGAGATCTCCGCCACTTATCTGTACGATTTCGATTATGGCATTCTTAGTGGTCTTAACGCGCTCCTGTTTAGCTATCCATTCGATCCGCTGCTTAATCTTCTCTGGTGGAAGCGGTCCGAAACGGAAGATAGCACACCTTGATTGAATGGGTTCTATGATCCGACCGAGGTAGTTACATATCAGTATGAAGCGACAGGTTCGCGTAAACATCTCCATAGTTCGCCGTAAGGCTTGCTGTGCGTCGCTCGTCAAATTATCCGCTTCGTCCATTATAATCATCCGGTATGGAATCTCCCCTACTAGATAGGTACGCGCGAATTCTTTGATGCGTGTTCTAATGACATCGATACCTCGCTCGTCGCTCGCGTTTAGCTCGAGAATTGCGCGTCGATAGTCTTCACCATACAGCTCTCGTGCGAGACAGAGCGCTGCAGTGGTCTTACCTGTTCCTGGTGGTCCCGTAAACAGGCAGTGTGGCATACTTTTAGTCTTCACGAAGTACTTAAGCCGCGCTACATTGTCTTCCTGATCAACGATTTCGTCAAGCACCTTCGGCCTATACTTCTCAACCCAGACTTCGAGCGACAAGCCGCCATCACCGCACAGCTCCCCAAAAAGCTTTCCCTTCTTCATCTGATAGCAAGTGTTTTAATGCGCTTAGAGCGGGCGTGTGCCTTGTCGGAGGTAGTGGTTTCAGGCGAGGGTAAGGTCCTCAAGGAAGTAAACCGTGAAATCCGTGACGCTGTTGCAGCTGGCAAGAAGGTCGTTGTCGAGAAGGTGAATCGTATTCATGGAGTTGCGGCAGGACTCCGTAATGGAGAAGAGGAAGGGAAGGGCGATGTAGGAGACTAGGACTTCGTGCTAATG
>QMWL02000029.1 GCA_003661605.2 archaeon | reverse complement strand
TACCTTCGCCACAAGCTCATATGCCATACGCTCCGCGCGCTTCATCACGTCTGCTTCTTCTACAGTAACTATCCGAAAGTCCTGAACGACCCACTCTCCTGCAACCATAAGGGCTCGTACCTCCGCTCCTGTTGTGGCGTACACTAGATGCGAGTACGGGGAGAATATGGGTCGAGTCCAAGGCACCTGTAGATCCACGACCATTATATCTGCTGAAGCACCCTCCGCGATAACCCCCGAGTTCTCAAACCCCAAAGCTCGCATACTCTGCCGTGTAGCTAAGTCGAAAACTTGCTCCGCGGTTGCTGCTACCGGATCCAAATTCACACCCTTATGCAGCACAGCCGCGACCCGCATCTCCAAAAACATGTTCAACGTATTATTGCTAGCAGGGCCATCCGTTCCTAGCGCAACACGAACCCCTTCCTTGAGGAGCCGTGGAAGCGGTGCAACGCCGCTTGCTAGCTTCAAGTTACTAATAGGGCAGTGCACTAACCAGCACCTCCTCTCCTTTAGCACATCAAGGTCCTTTCTTGTTAACCACACACCATGTGCTGCAACAACGCGTTCGCTTAGGAATCCTATGTGGTCAAGATACGCGAAAACGCCCTCATCCACATCCTTACCAAACTGCTTCTTAATTAGCTGCGGCTCTTTCACAGTCTCTGCGACGTGAATAACTAGCTGGACTCCTAACTTATCTGCTTCCTCAGCAACTTTTGCAAGGTAATCAGGGCTACACGTATACGGTGCATGCGGTCCTAACGCGCACCGTATCCTCCCACCAGCTCCCCCATGCCACTTGGCGCAGAAGTCCACTCCTTCTCTTAGAGCATCGTACTCCTTGTCAGCAGTTCCGATGAGACCTCTTGAGAGCAGCGCTCTCAAACCTACCTCTTTTACGGCACGCGCGACCTCGTCCATGAAGAAGTACATATCGCAAAATGCCGCGGTTCCTGTTCGTGCCATTTCTACACAGGCAAGGAGAGATCCCCAGTAGATGTGCTCCCCTGTAAGTAGGGCTTCAACAGGCCAAATGTACTTCGTCAGCCACGTGTGTAGCTCCATATCATCAGCGTATCCTCGAAGCAAAGTCATGGCTGCATGTGTGTGCGCGTTTGCAAGAGCTGGTGCAATAATCGCCTTTCCAAAATTGTACCTCTCGCAGCCTTGTGGAAGCCTTCGAAGCAGCTCTTCCGCTCTTCCTACAGCAACTACTTGACCGTCTTCGATGAGAACTCCTCCTTCTTCTACAAAACGGCTAGCATCGCAGACCACGTACCGCGCTTGAAGGAAGACCGCCATCGCTAACATTAATGAGAGAATTTCTTCGCGCAAAAGGCTTGCCACGTCGTGCTATCGTCACTGCCGCACTTCCATACGCAAACGGTCGGCTACACGTAGGTCATCTACGATCAACCTACATCCCCGCTGACGCCTTTAAGAGGTACTTAAAAGCGCGCGGCTACGATGTACTGTACATCTGCGGAACCGACGAACACGGAACTCCCATAGCTGTTCAAGCTGATAAAGAAGGCGTTTCTCCGAAAGACATCGCCGACCGATACCACCCCATCATTCATCAACAGTTGAAGACCGTAGGCTGCGACCTCGATGTATTCTCCAGAACAACACTCCCTCACCACTACACGCTCACACAACAAGTATTCCTTAAACTCCTCGAGAAGGGATTCATCTACGAAAAGGAGTACGAGGAACTCTTCTGTACAAAATGCCAGCGAGCCCTCCCAGACCGGTACGTGAACGGCACTTGTCCTCACTGTGGTTACCCCTACGCACGAGGAGATGCCTGTGACAACTGTGGATCCTTCCTAAAGCCAACCGATCTGATCGATCCTCGATGTGCACTCTGTGGATCAACTCCTGAGGTACGTCGAACCAAACACTGGTTCTTCCGGCTTTCTTCGATCGAAAACGAGATCCGTGCCTGGATCGCTAAGAACGACAGACTTCCTGAAAATGTTAGAAACTTCGCAGAGGGCTGGTTAAAGAGCGGTCTCCGCGACTGGTGCATCACGCGCAACATGCAGTGGGGGGTTCCCGTTCCGATCAGGGGAGCTGAGGGCAAAGTTCTCTACGTCTGGTTTGATGCACCCATAGGCTACGTATCAGCTACCATTGATTGGGCACAACAGCAATCAGATCCAGACGCCTGGCGGAATTACTGGACCGGAGATGTTGAAATCTACCACTTTATCGGAAAGGACAACATCTACCCACATGTTTTCTTCTGGCTTGGAATCGTGATAGCCTACGGAGAGTGGACGCTTCCTCGCTCCATAGTCGCGGGAGAGTTCGTCACCTTACATGGTAGAAGAATGCAAAAGAGCATCGGATGGATCATAGAAATCGAAGATGTTCTCAAGAACTTTCCTGTCGATTCCCTACGCTATTTCCTCCTCTCTATTGCACTCCATAGGGACCTCGACTTCACCTGGACAGAGCTCGCTCACCGGCACAACGAAGACCTTGTCTCCAATCTTGGTAACTTTGTTCACAGAACACTCGTACTTATCAAACGCTACTTCAATGGAACCATACCAGAGGACTATGAGCCAGAGACGCTAGAACGTATCAAACAGGTAGCTAAAGAGGTTGAGGAGGCGATGAACAGGTTTGAGTTCCACCGCGCTCTTCACACAATACTCAATCTCTCTACCTACGGCAACCAGCTACTAAGCCAACGAGAACCCTGGCGCTTAATCAAGGAGGGATTAAAGGAAGAAGCTGCTTGCGTTATCGGGTCCTGCGCTCGCCTAGTTCGCGCTCTCGCAATATTACTGTACCCATTCCTCCCCAACACCGCTAAACAGATATGGAGTCAGCTTGGACTCGGTAACCTACCCGAACAAAACCTATGGGCTCTCCTCGAAGAAGACTTCCCACCCCAACACACCATAGGCAAGCCTATTCCTCTCTTCCCCAAGATACCTGAAGATCTGATACAGCGATTAGAAGCCGAGCTTGCGAAAAAGCGACCAGAATAGTCTACCTCGCATAGACCTTCACATTCACACGATCCACTCAGGAGACTCAAGCCTCCGACCAAACGTAGTTCCTAGGATCGCAATACAACGTGGATTATCGGGCATTGCTATAGTAACCCACCACAAGCCTTCACATGTCGCCAGATCTGCCTTTCGAGAAGTTGCTAACGCTGCTCCAGAAAACTTACTCGTTGTGGGAGGGTCTGAGGTGCGTGTAAGAGAGGGGTTTCACATCCTCACTCTAGGGTTCTTTGCAGAAGACGGTATCCCACTACTACAGCTCTCTGAACTAGCTAAAGCTGAATCAGGCATTCTCGTACTTGCACACCCCTTCACGCTAAGCCTTCGCCTGCCAAAACCAACTAGCAAGCTTCCTGTTCACGCTGTAGAGACGCACAACGCAAAGAGCATTCCTTTCAGGAGGTCCTCTGCACTGGCCCAGGAGTACGCAAACCGCTACCAACTCGCTACGACAGGCGGAAGCGATGCACATAGCCCGTATTCGATCGGCAATTGCTACACCGTTACGGATACTCTCTGCGAAACACTCGACGATCTGATAGACGCAATTGCAAAGAAACGTACCCGTGGCTCAGGGAAACCTACTCCTATCCCGGTGCGCTTTGGAGAAATTATACTCTCCCTTCCCTACAGACTACGCCGCTTCTAAATCAGGAAGCTCCAGCGGCAGCAAGCGATTCGTTCTGCCAACTTGCGCTTCCTCTTCGAGGTTTGGTATCCTACTTAGGACTTCATCCAGCAGCGCTGCCTCATTCACATGTCTTACCACAGCGGTAACTGTGACAGGCGCATCCATCGCTACCACCGCTGACACAGGTGTTATTTGTGAATCAGATTCAACCACATGGTGAGCATTAAGGACATCTGCCAATGTTTCCAGCTTGAGTTTACTTTCGATCATCTCTCCCCCTCGCTTCATTCTCACTTATTCAATAAACAATTTGATAAGCCTGTATACCCCATTATGTAAACTCAGTTTGAGCAACCCCAAACCTTAATCCTTTAGCAAGCATGATTTATCGTATCCTACATGCGATTTTACATAAGGACCTTCGGCTGTGCCCTCAACAAAGCAGATAGCCTTCTAATTCAAGAAATTCTTCAGAAGCACGGTCATATACCAGTAAAGAGTCCGGAGGATGCAGATGTTGTTATAGTAAACACCTGTACAGTACGCCAACCCGTTGAACATCGCGTTCTCGCTTACTTACAAAAACTGCGTCAACTAGGCAATCAGCGTGTCATCATAGCAGGCTGCATGCCACGCGTTCAGAGCAAGCTTCTTCGAAAGGTCTTCCCTGAAGCAATTCTACTTCCTTGGAATGCCTCTGAGCATATCCTAGAGGCTATCTCCGCACCAAAGGGCAGTTTTATCGAGGGCGTCCGATCGAACCGCATCCCTCTTCTCCACCAAGATGGACGCGCTTTCCTACCCATCGCGTACGGTTGCGTAGGGGAATGCTCCTTTTGCATTGTACGGCTCGCACGAGGCAGTCTTCGCAGTTTTCCTCCTGAGACTATAGTTGATGCTGTTCGGTGTTTAACAGAGCGGGGAGCGTTTGAAATCTACCTAACGGCGCAAGATACCGGTGCTTACGGACTAGACGTCGGGTATACCTTGCCTGAACTACTGGAGCAGATTTGTAGCATAGACCGAGACTTTGTTGTTCGTATAGGGATGATGAACCCAAATCATTTGATTCGCTTTATCGACGATCTACTTCAAATCTTCAGAAAGTATCCCAACAAACTTTACCGCTTCCTACACATTCCTCTCCAGAGCGGTAGTAATCAGATACTCAAAAAGATGAACCGCCAGTATACTGCTGAGGAGTGGCTTTCCTTAATTGAAAGAATCCGTTGCGCATTCCCTGATATGTCTATAGCCACAGACATAATCGTAGGCTTTCCAGGCGAAACAGAGGAAGACTTTCGTGCAACTGTTTCGATTCTTCAGAAGGCTAAACCTGATATCGTTAACGTCGCTAAATTCACTCCTAGACCAGGAACTCCCGCGGCAAAACTGAAGCAACTGCCCTCACAAGTAGTTAAGGAACGATCACGAGTATTATCGAAGCTTGTTCGTAGGATCTGCTTAGAAAGAAATGTACTATATGAGGGAATTATCGTTAACGCTCTCATCACAGGTGCCGCTCCGTTTGGGGGTATGGAGGGACGGACTAGGAACTACAAACCAGTGATACTGCCAGATTGGACGCGCTCATATCAAGGTCGATGGATCCGCGTCCTCATAGAACGTGTTTCTCCTTTCGCGCTTTACGGAAAGCCTGTTAGGACTGATTGAGGTACTTATTGATCTGATCAGAGAACATATGGTCTTTAAGAGTAATTCGCACTTGCTTAACTCCCTCTACAGCCTCCGCGCGCTTCTTCACCTGCCATGCTATAGTAAGCGCGAGAGGGCAAGCGGGAGATGTTAGGTGAAACTCGATATGTACAACACCAGGTTCGACCTCCTTTACCTTGTCTATCAGCCGCATATCTCCCAAGCTTAGACCTGTTTCGGGATCTATGACATTCGATACCGCCTCTCGAACCCTTTTCTCCAATCTCGATCCTAACACCAAGCTAGCTATATGCTACCTTCCTTCTCCTTTAGTCGCTTTAAGTCTCTCCATGTTAAGGCACGTGTTTTAGGGCGTGCAGCGCGCACCTCATCCACTCTTCGCACCGTTGTAGCGTAAGGTGCTCGCTTCACCTGCTCCGGGCTACTCCATGCTTCATTCACTATCTGTGATAGCACTTCTGCGTAGGAGTCTAGGGTTTCTAGGGGTTCAGTCTCGGTAGGTTCAACCATAAGCGCCTCCTTCACTATTAAGGGGAAGTACATCGTAGGTGCGTGAAGTCCAAAGTCGAGAATCCGTTTTGCAATGTCCCCCGCAGTTACACCTCGCTGTGCTTTAAGCTCTGTTGCTGTTAGCACAAACTCGTGTTTTCTTAACAGGTGCGGCGCGTGCGAGAGCTTCAATCCTCGCAAGACCTCCGTTCTCCGAGCAAGGTAGTTAGAGGCGAGAACTGCGTGAGCGGCAGCGCGCTTTAGTCCTCCTCTGCCCATTAACCTGATGTACACGTAGGCCTTAACGAGAACGGGAAAATTCCCGAAGAATCCGTGCACCTTCCCTATACTCTTAGGTCTGTTGTAATCAAGATAGTAGCGATCTCTCTCTTCATCATATGCTACAACGGGAACAGGCAGGTACTCCTCAAGCTCCTTACTAACTGCAATAGGACCTGATCCCGGACCTCCTCCTCCATGTGGAGCCCCGAACGTTTTATGGAGATTAAAATGCATGATATCAACTCCCATATCACCGGGTCTTGCCCATCCCATTATTGCGTTGAGATTTGCACCATCGTAGTAGACCAGCCCTCCTACCTCATGGACGATGCGTGTTATGTCTAGGATGTTCTTCTCAAATAATCCGAGGGTGTTTGGGTTTGTTAACATGATTCCCGCAGTTCTTTCTGATACCGTTGCTTTCAACGCCTCAAGATCGATCAAACCATCAGACCCACTCGGAATCACTACAACTTCAAATCCCGCCATCGCTGCACTTGCAGGGTTCGTACCATGCGCTGAATCTGGTATTAGCATCTCGGTTCTCCGATCTACCTCACCTCGCTCCTCGAAGTACTTTCTGATTATCAGGCACCCTGCAAACTCCCCAGCTGCTCCTGCAGGAGGTTGAAGAGAAACCCCAGGAAGTCCTGCGATACCTGCTAGGATCTGTTGGAGTTCATACATCAGCCTTAGAGCGCCCTGAACTGTGTCCTCGTGTTGAAGCGGGTGAATGTCTCTAAACCCTGGGAGTGCTGCAGCAGCTTCCGCCGCTTTTGGCGTGTACTTCATCGTACAACTACCCAGAGGATACATCCCCGTATCTACGCAGAAGGTCATCTGGGATAACCGAACGAAGTGACGTACCACCATGTTCTCCGTTAACTCCGGTAGGTCAAGCGAGGATTTTCTTCGTATCTTATCCGGAACTAACTCCTCTACACTGCCAACCTCCCTAATTACGCGTTCGTCAACCGGTGGTAAACAACCACTTCTTCCCTCAAGTGAAAGTTCCCACAGAAGCGGTTCCTCCCACCGTGCTTGCTGAAACGATTTCAACGCACCAATTCTGCTAGTACACTTACAAGACGATCAAGATCCTCCTTCTGATGAACCTCGGTAGTGCATGCCAAAAGAATCCGTTCAAAACCCTCAAACCATGTACCGAGGTCCAGTCCAGGATCAATGCCTCTCTTAATGCACATTTCACGAATCTCTCGTGCTAACCATCCGTCAAAGCGAGCCGGTATTTCCCTGAAGTAGCAGACTCCTTCAAATGCTGGTGCTGTAACCCCTGGTAATGTGTTAAGCCTCCTAGCGAGGTATGCAGTGTTGGCAAGAACCGCTTCACAGACTCTTCTAAGCCCCTGTGGTCCTAAAAGCGCTAGGTAGGCTGCAGCAGTAATCGCCGACAAGCTCTCGTTGGTGCATATATTAGATGTTGCACGTTCTCTCCTAATATGCTGCTCCCTCGTTTGCAAGGTCATGCAGAAAGCACGTCTCCCTTCCACATCCACTGTCGCTCCAATAAGCCTACCCGGCATCTTCATGAGATACTTCCTCTTACACGCAAAGATCCCGAGTAAAGCTCCTCCAAACCCGAGGTGAAGACCTAGTGGCTGTCCTTCTCCAACAGCGATATCTGCATCATACGCCCCTGGCGGTTCTACGATAGCTAAGCTAATTGGGTCTACATATGCAATTAATAGCGCATCCTTTTTATGAGCAATGTCCGATATTTCAAAAATTTGCTCCTCAAAAGCGCCCAAACAAGTCGGGTTTTCAACGTATACTGCTGCCGTAGCGTCATCAACCTCTTGCTCCAATTCAGCTAGGTCTAGAAGCCCTCGATTATCGTAACCTATCTCCACAATTTTGCAATCGAGTGCCGTAGTGTATGCTTGCAAAACCCTACGTCGGTGCGGTGGCATAAGCTTAGGAACTATTACCTTCTTCCGCTTGCTCACTCGCAACGCCATACGTATCGCCTCCCCTACAGCTGTTGCACCATCGTAGAGCGATGCATTAACAACCTCCATGTCAAACAGCTCTGCAATAAGACTCTGGTACTCGAAGAGTGCTTGTAGTAGCCCCTGGGATACTTCTGCTTGATAAGGAGTATACGAGGTTACAAACTCCGTTCGGGCGGCAATAAAATCGACTGCTGCTGGAACATAGTGTGCATATAACCCCCCTCCCACAAATCTACGGTACGGCTCTGCTCTATTCTGCGCAGCTAGTTTGTTTAGGTATCGCCATAGCACTACTTCTGGAACTGCTTCTGGAACCTGATCTAAACAGCATCTCTGGCGAACTTCTTCAGGAATGTCCTCAAATAGATCATCTAGCTTTTCTAGACCAAGGAAGCGAAGCATATGCCTTTCAGCCTTCCCGATGTTCGGGAGGAAGGCCACCCTGTCGCTGCTAACGCTCTTTAAGTAGGTTCTCGGCGCAAGGGTGCGTTACGCGCTACTCCTGATACTACTGCT
>QMWL02000028.1 GCA_003661605.2 archaeon | reverse complement strand
GTCAACGGACCGTTTTTCCGACTTCTTCTATAGAGTTCGGGCCGAAAGCCCTCTCCACCACCAATTCCTAAACCGCTGGTTACGTACACTTAGCGAACCCCTACCTGAGATACCCATCGCTGCTATGGATATCGAAGTCCGCTGCCCATCCGTAGGACACATACCCGATCCTCGTGAAGCGGACGAGCCAGTCATCTGCGTATGCTTTGTCTGCTCCGATGGTCGCAAATGCGCCTTCCTTCTCTTAAGGTCTGAGGTCGGAGACCAAGTTCCTGAAGTAGCTGGGGTAGAGGTATTCGCCTACCGAGACGAGCGAGAGCTTCTGAAGGCTGTCTTTGAGTTCATAATCAAGTACCCCGTTCTAGTCACCTTTAACGGCGACGACTTCGACCTTCGCTATCTGTGGCACCGTGCTGTTGATCGTTTCGGCTTCCGGCGAGAAGAAACTCCCTTCGAAGCCCATCACGACTGGATGGGCGTTCGCCACGGTATTCATATCGATCTCTACCCCTTCTTCGACAACCGATCCATTCAAAACTACGCCTACGAACAACGCTATCGCGAAACCACCCTCGATGACCTTGCTCAAGCTCTTCTCAACAAACGGAAAATTGAGCTAGAGAAACCGATTGGAGAACTCGATTACAAAACGCTGATCGAGTACTGTATGAATGACGCTCAACTAACCTACGAACTTGCCATAAAGCTTCGCGCACTCGAGCTGCTCTTCCTTATCTCACGTATCGTAATAACACCTCCTGAGAACGTGTGCCGCACCGGCATCTCCATTTGGATAAAGAACCTGCTATATGCCTCCATGCGTAGGCTTCACCCTCGCTACCTCATTCCACACCCTGAAGAAGTGCGTAAACGAGGTACGATCACAACCCGACCTGTAATCAAGGACAAGCTCTATCGCGGTGGGTTTGTAAAGGAACCTGTACCTGGGGTCCATTTTGATGTCGTGGTTCTGGACTTCGCCTCCCTCTACCCCAGCGTTATCTCCGTCTGGAACATCAGCTTCGACACCGTACTGTGTCCTCACTCCGAGTGTCGCGACAATCTTATTCCCGGCACACCCCACCACGTTTGTCGTAAGCGTACAGGAATCGTTTCCGCCGTAATTGGATCCCTCAAGGATGTTCGGGTCGAGTACTTCAAGAAGCTGGCTAAGGATAAGCGTCTTTCTCCTGAAGAACGCGCTTTCTACAACTCCGTCCAGCTAACAATGAAAGTTATTCTCAACGCTAGCTACGGAGTCTTTGGGCTCCGCGCCTTCCCCCTCTTCTGCCCACCAGTTGCAGAAGGTACTGCTGCAGTTGGCCGCTACGCACTCACCAAAACGATAGAGAAGGCAGAGTCACTAGGAGTACGCGTGCTCTATGGCGACACAGACTCGGTGTTCCTACACAGACCAACTGAAGAGCAAATTCATGAACTCATTAAGTGGAGCGAACGCGAGCTTAAGCTCAAACTCGAGCTTGACAAACGGTACCGGTATGTCGTTCTTCCTGCTCTTAAGAAGAACTATATCGGTGTATACGATGATGGCACCGTCGAAGTTAAGGGACTTGCTGGTAAGAAAAGGCACATGCCTGCCTTCATAAAACGGGTGTTTGTTGAAGCTTTAGAAACGCTATCCAAGGTGAAAACACCCGAAGATTTCGTTGATGCACGTAACCACATCATACATATCGTCTCAGAGGCTCACCGTAAGCTACGCCGTCGCGAATTTGACGTCCGCGACCTCGCTCTTGTAGTAAAGCTGGGTAAGGATATTAGTGAGTACCGAAAGACTACGCCTCAGCACGTTAAGGCGGCTAGGATGCTCGAGCGCCTCGGACGCAAAGTTCGGCGTGGGGATCTCATTGCCTTTGTGAAAACCCGTAGAGGAGGTGCAATGCCGATCGATCTCGCTCGACCAGAAGATGTGGATATCGACAAGTATGCTGAGCTTCTTGAAAACACTTTCCGCCCTATACTCGCTGCTCTCGACCTAGAGGTTGCGGAAGTGACAGGTGGCAAAATGCGCTCTCTATTTGAATTTAGTTAAAAAACCGCCACCGGAGGTTGGCTACCTAGGGAGGAAGAAGTAATTCCTCCTCCTTACGGAACAAGCGCTTCAAACGTTCAATCAGGGGCTGTAGCCGCCCCTTCTTATATAGCACTACCATTGCACCCGCAACACCTGCTACAACGGCTACGACAATGCCAATGAACAACCAAGGTGGTCCCTTCGGTGGTGCTGTCACAGTTACAATTGCTGTATTCCCCTCTGTAGTGATGCCCAACTGGGTTCCGAAGTCGTAGTAGGCAATCGGAGATGGTAGCTCGAACGATCCCTCAGAAGTGGGAACGATCATGTAGTGTAGCGTTAACGACTTTCCTGGACCAAGTGCCTCCGTGTAGTTCGATAGCGCGCTTGCTGGACTCAGCAGTTTAAAGCCATAGGGTACTTGATCGCTTAGAGTGACATTTGTCACCGTTACGTTGCTTGGATTGTAGAGCCTTACACGTACTTCTACTGCTTCACCAACTGAAACACGGCTCGGATACGCTTCCTTCACTAACTCAAGGGAGGGCGCTACCTCTACGATCACACTATTTGTCGTATAGTTAAGTAAGAGTCCGCGGAAGCTGAGTGAAATCTTTGCAGGAGGCAGGGTTATGTATCCTGCTTCAATAGCAGTTATGTTGTAGGTAAACACATACACCTGGTCTACACCAATCTCTTGGACTTGCTGGAAGGTCGTTCCTGAGTATAGCGTTACACCCTCTGGAAGAGTATCGTTTAGTTGAACGTTGAACACAGAGAATGTGGGACCATGGTTACTCACGGTGACCGCTATCGTGAATACCGTTTCGATACTTACACCAGCTACTGGATCCACGATCTTCTCGACCGAAATGATCGGAAGGGAGACATTCATCCATATACTGTTGCTCTCTACTTCGTAGTACCGGTTCACAAACTGGTAGACTATCTTTGCTTCCCAGCTGTAGTTGCCGGGGACGTTCATCCGCGCCTCATACTGTAACGTCTCGCTTGCATCAGGGTATAGCACGTTAATCATGCTGTGAGCCGCGGTTACGGTTTCAATTCCCTCAGGCGGAGTATCGCTGATTAGCACTTGTTGAACCGCCCACGGTCCAGGATTTCGAACAGTTACTGTAATGCTGTATGCAACAGCGTCGCTTCTCATCAGATCTACACCCTCCTTAACAGCCGTAAGGTGTGGAATGTCGATTGCTGCTGAAGGTCCTGATGCGTTCGCGTAAAGGGCTCGGTTAGCGAATACGTAAGTTGCATTTGCCGCTGTAAAGTTATAGTACCAGCGCCCTGGGCGGGACCACGCTGCTGGTATATTGACCATTCTGATCGTGAAGGAGGTAGAGGCTGTAGTCCCTGGTGCAACGCTATCGAGGTCGATGGCTATGGTTGTATCTATGAGCCGTACTATGTTCGGATCAAACTCCTCAAGCTGGAAGTCGGGCTCCAGCGCCGTTAGAACTTCCACGTTGTTGATGGTGTAATTGCCGAGGTTAGAGACGTAAATCGTGACTTTATATCGGACTGCTGTCGGGTCGCTATAATCAGGAGTTACTTCCTTGACGACACTCGCTTCAGGAACCTGAAGATAAGCTGGGTAGGGACCGCAGGATGATTGTAGGGTCAGGTTAAGGAATCGGTAACTAACATTCGCACCCGTAAACCAGTATACATACTTACCGGGTTCGGTTATGTTCTCCGGAAGCAGCTTCAGCTTTAGAAGGTACTTTGCAACGGCTGTTCCATTAGGATCTACGGACCCAAGAAACGCTGTCACTAGACCATCGCTAGCTACAACCATACCCTCCTCAGCCTTGTAGAACTCAAAATGTTCTTCGAGCTTGCTCACCGCAGTAGCATTATCCACTGTGTAGTCGCCGAGATTCGCAACGCTAATTGTTACTTCGTAGAGCACTGTATCAGGGCTCGTCGTACGCTCTTCTACCGTCTTTGCAATTATCAACGTTGGATACGATATTGTAACCGATACTGTGTTAGATGACGCGTTAAGCGGCCAATCTGGGAGAGGTGTGTACTCTGCGGTAGCAGAGGGTAGCATGTACTCTCGAGTCTCTCCTGGTTGCGCTTCTGTGCCATTAGACAGTAGAAGCATGTAGGTCATGATGCGCTGGTCACCCGGCTCAACGTCGCTTAACACCCACTCTACTGTTCCTAAACTCGGGGAGGAGGTATTGTAATCGCCCTCGAGAAGTGTCCACAAGTTCGGATCAAAGTGATCGATTACATGCACTTCCCTGAGTGTTACATTGGCTTGGCTCGTAAGAACTAAGGTTATTTGGAAAACGGGCTTCGTTGCTTCAGGAACGGGTGTTATGCTCTTCGTAACTGAGAGGGGCTGGTTCGACAAAGCTGGTGCCACGATATTCGATGAAACACCGGTGAAAGTTACATTCCCGCTTCGATAGCTCACAGCAGCCCATAATGGCGTGGCATTCGCAGCAAATAGCCTAAATGCAATGGTAAAGTTGTTCTCAACAACTTGTCCGGGTCTGAGCACCGTATAGGATGCAGAAACAGACCCTGCAATCAGATCAAAGTCCTGCCCCAGGCGCAGACCGTAGCTTCCATCCAGGTTCACGAAGTATATTGATGAATTGCCGTGGTTGGTGACGCGGTCTGTTATGTTAACAATGAACCGGTACTGCAGCTGCGGATCATCGCTTCTCCACCACCTCCAGCTACGTTCAACGGTAACTGCGGAAGACCGCAAGTATGACTCGCTATGAAACAGTACTGGCTTAAGGCCAGGAGCTGGCTGAACCGCTGCGCTCGTAGTGGCAAACAGAAGCATCTCTCGACTGGTGACTCTGACCACATACCAGATATTCTCCTGACTAGATGGTGCTAGGTTAATCTGTGCTCTCAGGATAGTTGGGTTCTCCGGGTCCTGTGACCACCCGCTTGTGGAAACCAGCTCAACACCAGGTGGTAGGTATTCCGTTAGATCTACTGTGCCTGTCCATCCCGATTGTTCATTAGTCACGGAAACAGTTACATTGATCGCTTGGTTCAGATCTACAATGCTCGACACGTTCAGAGTTTTTGTCACCCGAAGCCACGGTATCGATAGGGAGCTGTTAGGTGGCGTCACTATGTAGACAGGTTCCTCTGTAATGGCGAAGAACTCGGTAGGAATGTCTGGAGTCCATGTATCGTTTGCATAAAATACAAGTATGTTTTCATTCGTTTTCCAGAATCCATTAAGACCCCGCGATAACTCAATCCCTAGAAATTCAACGGTTCTGTTCTCCCCCGCAGGAATCCGGCTCAGGTACCTCGATAGCCATCCGGAGTCCGTGCGCAGATATACCTGAATGTTGATCGCATCCACGTCGAAGTAGTTGCGCAGCTGAATTCTCACATCATAGAGCTGCTGCGATTCAACGGCATGATCGATAGCGCCTGTGTTGTTTTGAACCTCTACAGAGTGCTGAATTCCTGCAACCCGGTATATGTAGCGCCTGAGACCCAGTCCCCAACCCATGTAGCTCTCGTACTTTCTAAGGAAGATATGCACATCGGGCGTAGTCGCCCTATACACGTCCGTCTCTGATCCATTCAAGTAGTAGAGGATAGTTGCTGGTGGAAGCTTGAAACAACCCTGTTGCCCACTCCTAAACTTGACCACGTAGAGGAGCCGAGGCCCATCGGGTACGCTGGAAAAGGACTGAACTGGATCTCCCTCAATCAGCTCAGCACCAAGCTGTTCCGTTAGGAAAGAAAGCGCCTTTGTATCGTTAACCTGAATGCGAACGCCGTCCCCAGGTACCGATAAGTTTTCAATAAGGATGTACATACGTAGCTCCGTTAGCTGTTCACCCGCCCCATCACTAGCATTCACGTATCCCGCAAGGAAGCCTAACGTTCGCTCTCCTGCTCCATTCTCGATAATGCGATGAACGAGTATTGGCGCTGGACATCCCTCTCTCCAGTCATAACCGTACGTCAGTAGAATGTCATTAATCGATGAGTAGGCTGCGGTAAGCTGCCCCTTAATCGTACTGTATCCTACGAAGTCCGCATCAGGTATGATAAACTCCACAATATGCGCTCCAGGTGCTTGAACCTCAATGCTACTTCTCGTTGCCTCCTCAGACCGCTGGACAATAGTAGCACCTAATGCACCTGATACACTCAAAGTGTATGATCCGTCTGGGTTTGTTATTGCATCTGTCACTAAGCGTATCGTAACGCGGTTGCATGGCTTTTCATTAAGCCAGAAGGAGATGAATTCGATCTCAGCATAGTAGCTCTGAAGAATCAGTGTTCGGCTATATAGATCGAAGAACCCGTGCTTCGATAGAGGCATCCAACCCTCCAGAACCGTTAACGTGTGGCTTTGCACAACAGCACTTTCAGCAAACACACGGTAGATTCCAGCTACCGTTCTCTCAACGTGTTTCGCGATGATCGATGCGTAGAAGTAGTCGCTAAAGTTGCCGAGAAGCCAGCGTGTTTCCTTTGCGACTCCTGCCTCCGGAACAGTCGTTGTGTCGAACTGAACCGCAAAACTCAACCCCAGAGGTTGCTCTTGCCAGCCAGCCCAGTATGCTTCGACAGGTAAGTGTCCCCTTGCATACCGTACCGTTAAGTTGATGCAGCCCTGTAGCCACGGCGTAGATACATTGATGGGTATCTCCACACCATCTCCAATCCCTGTTATTTCCCAGAAGACCTTGCCCCCAACGCCAACAGCACGAAGGCTCTCATTGTAGCTCCCAATGGAGACTCCAAGCGCTCTCGGGAATCCACCTACCCCCACTTTCGAAGACGGGGTCTCCGCTTTGCTAGTAGGAGCCGATGCAAGTAGTAAAGTGCGCCACGGAGCCGCGCTTTGTACTGGAACTAGGAATAGCAGCATAAGGAGCATTATGCATACGACTAGCTCGTGTTTCATTGCGAGCCTTCCTACTTCTTTATCTAAAGGCTTTGTTTCTCAAACACTAAATCAGTCCACGAAGCGGCAGCGTGGCATCAAGTGAGGAAATTACTCGCGCGCTCATCGACGCCTTAGGCCCTGAGAAGGTGCTTCACGAGCTTCCTGATCTAATGCCCTATAGTCGCGACTGGTCCCCTCGTCCCGAAACCATAGCATACCTACCCATTGCTGTAGTCTTACCCAGCTCAACTGAGGATGTCGCTACGGTTGTCCGACTCGCAAACCAGATGGAGTTTGTCGTGATACCCTTTGGAGGCGGTACTGGAATGGGTGGTGGTGCTGTTCCCCTCGAGGAAAACACCGTGATCATTGACATGAAGTCCATGAATCGTGTTCTGGAGATAGACATACCCAACCGCGTCATACGTGTACAGGCGGGTATTACGATAGAGAAGATAAACGAAGCTCTTGAACCCTACGGGTACTGGTTTCCCCACGACCCTGAGAGCAAGCCCGCTTCAACCATAGGTGCAGCAATCGCCTGCGATAACGACAGTACATTTGGCATCCGGTACGGAAAGATCGTAACTCACCTCCTTAACGTGGTAGTCGTTACCGGAGACGGTCGTATCCTGCGCCTAGGGCATCGGAAAGCCCACTGCTCCTCCACCGGATACAAGCTACACTGGCTGCTCATCGGGTCCGAAGGAACGCTCGCAATCATAACGGAGGTAACTCTCGCCATCTATCCCAAACCACGCTCTCGTGCGGTGCTCATGTACGTATTCCCCAGCATCGATAAGGCCGTCCGCGCCATAGAGGAAGCGATTCGCGCCGGAATTCCCATAGAGTCTGCAAACATCGGTGATCGTTACCGCCTACACTTCTACACACACGCTTATCGAACTAAATACGGTCAAGAGCCCTCCATCCCTGAGTGGGCGAAGGCAATTGTAGGGCTCTCGATAGCAGGCGATCCTAAGGTTGTTAGATTCCACGCACGCTACCTTTCACACATCTTCCGCCGCTTCGGCGGTCGCCGTGTCAGAGAGCAAGAAATCGTAGAGAGCTGGTGGGCAAGCAAGCATACACTCGCTTTCGAGCCCTTCAAGCAAAAATGGCCTGATAGCCAAAGACGCGAGAAGTTCGGCGCGGCAGATTTAGGCATTCCTGTTGGTCGTCTAGAGGATGCACACCGCTTCTTCACCGAGTGCACGCAGCGCCATAAGCTCCGCATCATCGGGATGAACATCTACAATGAAGCTCCTAACCGAATTAGTCCCAGCATCAGCTTCGCTGTCTACGTCAACGAATCAGACCCATCGAGTGTGGAGAGGTTCTATGCCTACGTTCGCGAGATGAGCGAACTGGCTGTACGTCTCGAGGGTACTATGTCTACGTACATCGGTGATGGAGATCGTCTCGGTGGATTCAACCGCATCGAGCACGGCGATGCACTCGATCTAATGCTAGCTATCAAGCGGGTCTTTGACCCCCATGCGGTTCTTAACCCCGGTAAGAAGTGGCGTAGCCGCTGGATTCGCGAAAACTTAACAGAGCAGCCTAAACCCTAATGCGATGGCATTCGCACCACCCCCTCCAACGGACGAAACTGCGGTAGAAGCTGCCGAGTTAGTTGAACGCCGTCCCGTAC
>QMWL02000027.1 GCA_003661605.2 archaeon | reverse complement strand
GGCATTCTCAAGAGACGTGCATCATCGCAAGTAACCATCGGGTCCAACGATACTCCTGCGTACTCGTTTGCACACTCAATTAACTGTCTGATCTCATCATAAGTGCGTAGACCTAAGTTTTCCCACACAACTTCTCCCTCCTTCAATAAAGCGCCAGAGGGTCTGAGAAACGAGGGCATGGCAAGCGCTTTCTTCTCTACTGCCTCCAAATATCTCTTAACTACCTGAACGATACGGCGAGAAATCGCTCCCTCTCTTACCGCGGGTCCGCTTGCCAAAACTCTCTTACCCCCGCGTTGTTCAAATGCGAATCCGTGTCTTCGTGGTTCTATTTCTTTCAAAAGAATGTAATCAACGATCTCTCTTCGCTCCTCGCTAGTCAAGCCTCCAACCTCTTCATCGAAAATACGAACGTGAAAACCTCTTCTACCCGAAAACGAAATCTGAACCTGTTGCATGCGGAGCCCTAGCTCGCCCTCTAGAATATCAATGAGGTTACGTACATGCTCTTTCGCAGCGTTCATACACTCAGGACAGACAAACTTGGCGAGAACGACTTCGCTATGGCACACAGGACACTTCTTTCTCACGCCGGGTCCTCGCACATCACATATCTGACAGAACCAAAAGTCGTGTTGCCGCTTACACTTAGTTGGTATATGATCTGCATCAATGTCAAACGCCAAATCGAAACGATAGGGCTCCTTAGCGACCATCGGCTGTCTATCAGGATAGCGATAGTAGGCAGTAGAATAGCTAATAGATGCAGGTCCATTTTCCGCCGCGAACTTTCTCACCTGCTCTATATTTGAAAAAGATAGGTGTCTTATTATGGATTTTTCTCCAAATTGTAGAAATCCAAACTCTCTAGTCTCTATAGCTGGTGGTGCCTGTAGACGTGCCTTTGCATAATACTCCCTAAATACCGCGCGGACGAAGGCGAGACTACTCTGATTCACGGCGCTTGGCGCGACGGTATCGAATATAGTACTGTAGTGGGTGCTGCACCTGTAGCTGCCTACACACGTCGCTCATCGAACACAAACCGTAACTTCGCGCACGTTCACATGAATACGGAAGATACGCCTTCTTCCCCCCCTTCTCTCCTGCGATATGTCGTACATAGTACTCTGTCCGCTTTCGGTTAAAGTCCGGTAGTCGGGAGAAGATTTCCACAACTCTATCCGGTTTGACACCTACCCTCAGTAAGAAGCTGGCTAAGAAAAATCGAGCAGCGTGAGGAAGGTGGCGACCTTCTTCAATGCTCCGCATAAGCTGCTGAATACAAGGTGGAAACGCTTCTGGGTCCACAGACTTTGGCATTGGTGCAATTGGCTTCATAGTTTGTGAAAGCAAACTCCTTATATATTCTATTGATTTCTTGTACACATCTGTCTCTAACTGTGGTGCAGGCTGGCTGCAGCGTTCTAAGATCCGCAATCGAACTCCTTCACTGATAAATCGTAGAAATTTTTCGTAACTCAGCAGAACAACTCCCTCTTCGACTCTCTGATTAACTAGCTTCCACGCTGGACCTCCAATTCTTACTGCGTACTTAACGTACTTGATCACGGGTACTTTGAATGCTTTCAACACACTGTCATAAGTGACCCACTTCCATTCAAGTCCTCCTCGGGCAAGTTGTAGAACCGCCTCAGCCGGGTATCTTTTAAGCTGGAGACACGCAAAAACTCGCTTGCTTTCTGCTGAGGCGTAGCGCTCGATAAGCCATCGGTTCCCTAGACTGGCAACTAGGTAAATAGCTACGGGATATGATAATGTTTCCACCTCAAAATCGTACTTAAACCCGCTCTCAAGCGATGGAGAGAGTACATGTCCTTGCTCTACAGCGTCACGTACGCGCTCTAATGCTCTTTCTACAACCTTGTTTTCAAATTCGAAGAACGTGGAGATAGAGAAGCCTTGCTGTTCTAGAAATTCTCTTGCCTCCTTGGAGAATGGAAAGTGTGCAATCCACTCCTCAGTTGAGAAAGGTCCGTAGCCCGTCACGCGCGTGGAGCAACGTAGTAGATCAATTCCCCTCTATCTACGAGAAACTTCAGCTCAATCGGATGTTCTGGAGCAAGCCCTATGCTTAGATCCGCTGCAACTTTCTTCGCTGACTTGACAACATCTAGGATATAGCGTAGGGCAAATCCCACTTCAAACGGCGTAAACTCTTCTCGACGCTGCACTTCAAAAGCGCCCCTCCCCTCCTCGAAGGAGATACGCAGGCTACCCAGCTCTCCTTCCGCTAAGAGTTCAATACCGTTTTCTGATGCCTTAAACACGACTTGATCGCTAACGCTGGCCAGTTCCTTAAGCGCTCGATGGAAATCATCCGTGTCTACGCGAACAAACACATGCATACGATCGCCGAGGCGGAACCTCCGCTTGTACCGCTCATCGTAAGGCTGGAGGAGCCTGATGGTCAGCTCACGTATCACACGCTCTCCAATCCTGACTGTTAGCTGCGACGGATCTTCCGTCTCAAGTTCTAGAGGTTCTCCCTTCTTAGCTGTTTTTATGAGCTTAAGTACATCATCTACATTTATGGTTGTATCTATATCTTGTTCGCATACGTATTCATCAAAGGCGTCAGGAGGCTGTATAATACCCACGTACGATATCATTGTTTGATCAAGAGCATTAACTTCAAGACCCTCCTTCCTCCACATTATAGTCGCCTCCCCAGAAACCGGTTTAATGCACTCGAGAAGTGCGCGAAACCGTTCTACATCCGCCCGCACTTTTAGAAGGGCCATCTGCGTTCGCCTACGGGACTTTCCCTTATTTCACTTGCGCACCCGCTACGAATACTCACGCCACCGATGACCGCATTTGGTGCATTCGTAGAATTGCGTGCTGGGCTCGTCTATACTACGTGTTTGAACAACCCAGTAGTATGCCTTCGTATTGCCGCACTTCGGGCATACCACATCTATTGTAGGTAAGGTGCGTAGCTTGCTAGCGGTCCCTGCTACGACAGTAACTCTCTCTTCTGTACGCTGAACCGCATGCACAGTTCTGCCTACTGCGCGTTCGATCTCTATCTTGCATCTCGGACATACGTACACCACACGATCCTTCCCTCTCTTCTTGATTTGCATCAGACTCGCGCACTTAGGGCAAAACTCCATCGCGGCGGCGCGAGCCGCTACGCTGCCTTATAGCTTTTCAAAAGGCGAAGACCCTCAAGCACTACAGAAGCAATAGCCTCCTCTAAGTTCTTCTTCTCCATTATAGATAAGAAGTCTGCCACTCGCCACCCCCTTTCTATCCACAACCATGCAAATAGCGCCTCAACATAGTCTGCGACCCCCTTTCTGGAAAGTCTTTTTGGAAGATAAGTCCGTAAGTTTGTTTTTCTTGCTATCTTATACAGTACCGTTGCAGGGACTTTTATGTTAACTGGCGCGCCTTCTTCCTCAAGCACGCAGAGACTGGCAAGAAAGTTGAGGAGAACGTCTCCAAATCCAGAGTATTTTTTACGAAACTCCTCGCCTAGCTGCAAGAAACTATTCCTTCGATAGCGCTTTCTCTAGCGCATCCTTAACCTGATTTAACCAGTTGACCGCTTTCTCAGAAGCCGCTCTAAGCGCATCTCTAGCTGAAATTTCCCCACTTGTAATCACCGAAAAAACCGGGTTATCTATAAGCGGGTTTCCAATGTAATAACCGGCAAACTCCACCCCCTTCACTTTATTGATTAAAACATCCTGGAGTAGTATACAGAAGGTATAGCTTTCCCCCTCTATTTCAAACTTCATCTGATTCGGTCTCTCCTCCTTAACTATCAGGCGCATCGTGCCGTTCCCTACCACCTACCTAATACGCTTTTTCCGCCGAGCGGTATACAGATAATCCTCGCTGGCTTTTCTTGTCTCTCGATTACCGCATCTTGGACATCGCATGCGCCCTCGACCGATGTGTATGAGCGGCGCTCTACAGACATCACAGTTAGCAATCAAAACACCATTTTTTCTCCCTATCAGAGTGAACAGCGGATAACCACCTACTCTCTTACCTACATACTCGCATCTTACTACATCCCCTACCTTCACCAACAGTATGTTAGATCTGAGACGACGACGATCCGCATTGAGATCGATGACTCCCGTAAACCACTCCCAAGGTGCCTTCAGATCCCTAACACAGCGTAGTATCGCGTAGTGCGCATAAGTCGCTGCAACTTCTGCGTATATTGAGGATCCCTTTTCGAGAAAAACCGTACGCAGCAGCGGTCTAACGTGTGCACATCTAGTGTCTTGGTCGATCTCAAGAATACCTGCTACTGTGGCAAAGATGTCTCCTTCACGTAACCAGCAGTTGCTACCCGGAAAGAACAGCTCCTCTACACCAATCTTCTCTCCCGGTAGTACTATGCGTGTTTTGTTCGCCATTTGCAGCATGTTAAACTACTGCCTTTTACACTTAGTCGTATTGAAATCTCCACAGGTCTACTCTCACTCGATGCACCGTCTTCACATGCTGTGGTAGGCTGTAGGGAATCGGAAAGCTATACGATTTTACAATTACGGACTTAAACCCCCTTTTTGCTGCAAATTGTTTAATAAGCTGCCTTATTTTATTGTCTGATTTATGTATCGAGTAGACAATATTACTCAACGAGAACGCCTTATTCAGGAAGCGACGATCTGCTCCTTTTCTCCGAACTCCGAACGGAGGATTCTGAACAACAAGATCGAATTTTCCACGAATGCATGCTATATCTCCGTGTACAAACTCAACAGACGCCTTTAAGCTTCGTGCGGCCTCACGTGCGGCGTAAACAAACCGCGATTCTATTTCAACACCAACCACTCGCGATGCACCGAGTAACGCACATCCTATCGCCAGGCGACCCGTACCTGATCCCAGATCCACCACATGCCGACCCGCTAACCCTTCCCTCTGCAGTACTATGAAAAGAACATCCGCTGCGATTTCAGCCGGAGTCGTGTATTGCTCAAGTGATGGATGGCATGGTACCAAATCAGGAACGCGTGCTAACAGCAGTGCAAGCTCCCATTTCTTAATTCTGTTCTTCAAATTGAAGCGCAGTTAGTATTTCATCGTACGGAATTACCGGTCTCCCCCAAATCCCCCCAGGAACCTCTATTCGGGGACATGCAACAACAACGTATGCATCCACTTCCGTGAAGTTTCCAATTCTCTCTACGTAAAATTCATCAAATGTTACGAAAACAACTTCTTTCCCCTCTTCTTTCAGGTACTGTGCCAGTAATTGGGCCTCATGTAGAAACAACTGTCCTGTTTTAGTTCCAATAGCTAAAGCTACGCGCTTTGCATCCTTAAGTTTAGCAAGCCGCGCAGTGCGACGACGTAGATAGCTTTCCACATCCTTTTCGACTGTAAATAGATCGTTCCCAAGAGGATCTAGTACAAAAACTGGTTTTTTTACACATAACTGCATACCAATCGCGTGAAATGTACCGCTTGCTAGTAGAAGAAACGCGTCTACCTCGTTCTCTATGTGAGTAGCTGTTGTATAATCACATCCAAGAACCTGACCAGGGTACGCACAACGAGAACCTCTAGGACCAATTACAACCTCACGCCCCTTACATCGCATGTGCTGTACAACATCACCGACCAGCCAGCGGTACTGGACCACGTATGCAAGTCCTACACGCTTAACGTCCTTCGGTAGCCTCCTAAGCATCTCTAGTACATGTGATTTGTCAGCTATAATTTGACCTTCAATATATATTATTTTTATATCATTTCCAGAGGGAGCGTGTGGAGACGGTGCATGGCCGATGTGAACTATCACATCAGCAGATATCCGCCTTGCTTCCCACACTGCTACATCGCAGGGACCATAACAGCCTCCTGACGATACAAAGACCTCTCCTCCCGTATAATGTTGAACCGCTTTTGCGATTTTAATGGCATAGGGCTTTAATCCATCAGGGAGCTGTAACAACACACGTCTTGCACGAACCTGTGATAATACCTCCTCTATCGGTATATTATATATGGATACCCGCATTCAAATGCTAACTTGATATATACTGTGTTATAAGGTGTGTCTTTATGGGGAGCTTGTAGGACCCCGTTCGAAGCGCGTCCTTCGCAACCTCCTCATGCTCTCTCATAACGCGAACTTCAGCGATCTCAGTCCCCTTTTTAACTCGCGCCGCTCTACCAATAGGTTTTCCAAAAGCACGCCGCATTCCTTCCTGTAAACGATCCGCTCCAGCGGTTGCAAGCATCTTGTTCTCTCTAAGAACCACGTGTGGTAGTACTTTAACCCTAAACAAGTAGTTTTCCACTCCTAACCTTTTCTCCAATCGCTTGTTGACAGCCATTCGTAGCGCCTCTAATGCATTGTCTCTAATCTGTGCATCTGTCTCAGCAACCAGAACAACTCTTGTATTAAAGTCTGTGCGTGTAGGATTTCCCATGGTGAATTTCTGAATGCGCGGTACTGGAGTACCATGTATGTACTCCGTTCTAACATAGGGTTGCCCTACAGGACGTCGATAGTTTCGCGCCTTCATCGACTAGACGCGTTTCGGCGCGGTTTTAAGTTCACCTAACGAAAAGCCTTCCTCAAACAGTATGGTAGCTACCTTATGAAACTCTTCAGGGCTCAGCTGGTACACCCTCTTATCTAATAGTCCCTTGACTCGACTCCTCATGCTGCTAGGGACCTGTCCAACTGCTTGTCTAAGCGCTCGCCGTAGTGTCTTTCTTCTAAACGAGAAGAGCATCCTTACTACCTCTAGAAAGTACTCTCGCGATAAAGGCGTCAGATCCACCATACGAGGGGTCAGCTCTACAATACGCGATACTACATCGGGCGGTGGAAAAAACGCGGACCTAGGCACCACTTCGTGCAACTCCACTTCTGCCCACACCCAGACCGCAAGCGTGAGTCGACTGTAATTCTTCGTTCCTGGAGCTGCGCACAACCTATCCGCGAACTCCTTCTGTAGCAGTAAGACGGTCTTCTCCGGCACTCTATCACAAAGCCACAAGAGTAGTGTAGATGATATGTTGTACGGAGGCGAGGATACAACCTTATTAAACCACGGTAAGCGTACCGTCAGCACATCGCCTTCAATGATAATTATACTATTCATTCCAGAAAACTTCTCTCTGAGAAATGCCGCAAGTCGTGGATCCTTCTCAACGGCTACGACAGTCGCTCCTGATGCTGCTATACGTTGGGTTAGTATTCCAAGACCCGCTCCCACATCTAGGACAGCGTCCCGCGGTGCTAGCTGTCCTAGATCTACAAGTCTATCAAGAACCCAGCTCCTTATCAGAAAGTGCTGTCCGAGTCTCTTACTAGGTCGTATACCCAGCTTTCTTAGTGTCTCTTTAACCTCCTTAAGGACACTCAAAGAAGTTCTGTAGCTCCTACTGGGCGGCGAACGAATAAAAAGTGCCTTTCTGTACCCATTAGCTCCTGAAGGATTCTCTCTTTTAGCTTAGCTACAGGATCAAACCCACATTTTTTCTCAATATCTTCAAAGCTCGAGAAGGGTCTCGATCTTAGTAGTACTTCAACGGTTTTCTTCCCGATACCTGGAAGTAGATCAAACGCATGCATTCTTGGTGTCACATATCCTGCATGGTTGAAGAACGCAACGAAGCGCTGTTCATCCCTACGAATTATACTCTCTACCGCAACTGGTAGCTCTGCACGCGCTGTCGGAGAAAGCTCCTCGTAAGAGATCCTACCCAGTACCTTGTGGATTCGATCGCGGCTCTCCTTCCCTACCTTAAGCACCTCAAGTGGTTCCGCAGTCTCTCCAGGTAGCAAACTTGCTTCAAGTAACGTAAACATACTTGTTCCCAGAAGCTGCACCACTCGGGAACCCTGAGGTAAACGTACCCTGTACTTACCTCTTGGGTACGGCAGTATATCTAATACGATACCCTCCTCTTCGTAAAACTTACCCTTGTAGATTGACATCGCTACTTACCTTGTGGTTTTCTATATTTATTTATTATATCATGCAGTTGCTTTATGTGTTCTGGCGTAAGAACTAGCCTGTGTGGAGAGTGCAGTAACAAGCTCCTTATTTCATCAGGAGTCTCTGGTGCTGCGTTTATCAGCTGAACGACCAGTTTATCCCTTTCCTCTTGACGCGGTACGAAGGGTTCCAGTAGAGCTGCTATTTCTCGACGAGCTTCAGAAGCTTTATCAGGATCTATTTTCATAAACTGCTCAAGGAAAGATAGAAGCTCAGGGTAGCTCTCACCAAGACCCGTTTCAACGAGCATTTTGTAGACCTCTGGAATAGATAACGGGCGGGATCTAACGACCTTCAAGGTACTACTTTTGCTCTAAAGGTATAACGTGTGCTCTGTGTACAATCAGTAATCGTTGTGGCTCGCTTACTAGTACTTCAAGTGCGCGACCACGGAACCCCACTACCGTTGCTACCTTTCCTACATACCTTCTATGCGGCATGCCACTATGAACAGAGGGGTCTGGTCTGATAACTACCTTATCTCCAATACTATAGTTACGTAGTAAGTAGCTCAATCCTCTCATCCCCCTACGGCGTGGGGGTTTTCGAAGTAGGTACCTTGTTCGCGCCCGTGGCCCCTTTGGATGACGAACCATACAATGCCGTAGCCACGCTCCGATTTAAATGCTCGGAGTGCGCATTCGTGTACGCATAAGACGCCGCCACACACCGCTCTTCATCATCTTCTGAAATGCACGGTAGCTTTGCACGAGCTCTCGTACGTCCCGTTCGGAAACACCTGCTCCTCTAGCTATTCTTCTTATTCTAGAT
>QMWL02000026.1 GCA_003661605.2 archaeon | reverse complement strand
GCGTGTCCTATACTCGGGTAGGACGAAGTATCAGCAAGTGGATATCCTAGAGCTGGAACACTTTGGTAAAACGCTTGTGCTTGATGGTAAGGTGCAGTCGTCGCTTTACGACGAGTTTGTGTACCATGAGGCATTAGTGCACGTACCGATGCTTACACATCCGAATCCTCGTCGCGTACTCGTTATTGGAGGAGGAGAGGGTGCAACGATTCGTGAAGTGTTGAAGCATCCGGTCGAACGTGTGGTTATGGTTGATATCGATGAGGAGCTGGTTACGCTTTGTAAGAAGTACTTACCAGAGATGCATCAAGGGTCTTTTGACGACCCACGCGTAGAGTTGGTCTTTCAGGATGGACGAAAGTACGTGGAAAGCGCACCAGACGCCTTCTTCGATGTGGTCATCTTGGACCTTACAGATCCCTCAGAGGGAGGTCCAGCTGTGTACTTGTATACAAAGGAGTTCTATCAGGAGGTCTTCCGGATCCTGAATAAAGAGGGTGTCATGGTAACGCAGGCCACGCCAACCTACTCACCGGGTACTTGTTTACCGCACATCTACCAGACAGTATGTAGTGTGTTTCCCGTAGTACGTGCCTATCACGTATACGTGCTGCTCTTTGACGATGATTGGGGGTTTGTGCTGGGGTCGAAGCGTCGAGATCCGCTACAGCTTTCAAGAAAAGAGATCGAGAAACGTCTTACAGCCCTACATCTGCGCTCTCTGGACATAGAGACATTCCGCGCTATCCTAACAATACCACCACATGTACGCGCTCTTATGGAGAAGGGAGAAATCGCTACCGACGCCGCACCTCGCTTTCTACCACTTTAGAAGAGCAAGGGTTTTACCGAGCGAAGGAACGTCCTTTGTTGCGGTGGCTGCTTCCCGCGCTCGTCCTCCTTTCAACTTTTCTAGTGTTACTGCCTGAGATAACAACAGGCTATGTCCCACATGCACCCATTCGGATCGGAAGCGATGAAGAGCTACAAGCAATGGCAGCGGCGGAAGGGTGGCGAGGTAACGGAACAGCAACAAACCCGTTTGTTATCGAAAACCTAGAGATCAAAGGTAATGCGGTTCCTGGAATTTGGATTGAGAATACAACGCTTTACGTAGTAATTGACAGTTGTCGAGTAACGGGGCAGGGTGCACCTGCGATTCGGATAGAAAATGCTACGCATATTCGTATAACAGCGTGCGAGGTAGTTGGCGAGCTACGGGCGATTAATGTAACGCAATCGCAAGTCGATTACTGTCAGATAATGAATGCAAGCACGGGGCTATACCTCGAATACTGCCATCAGGTCGGTGTCCAGCGAACTACAGTTACAGCAAGTGATTGGGGAGTTCTGATTCGACAGAGTTCTAACTGTAGCGTAGAGCAGGTTGCGATCAACGAGACTACGTACGGAGTTTGCATCGACGAGGTTTTCAACACTACGCTATCCGATCTGATCGTTAACAATACGCTCTACGCAGTTTACGCAACAACCTCCTACAACTTTTCTGTGGCTAATGCAACGATTCGAAGAAGCTTCTACGGAGTTCACATTAGCGACTGTAGCAACGCTACATTAGTAAACGTACGCGTGGTTACTGCAGAGCGAACAGGTGTGTTACTGAGCGAATGCACGGGAATCATTATGGAAAACCTCAGTGTTGTTCGAGGTGAGGATGGTGTCGTGTTCCTCAACAGTCGAGATAGCGTACTCCACGGCACTTCGATACTAGAAAGTACGTACGGCATCGTACTGAGGTATAGTAAGAAGATACAGCTCCAGCTCTGTATAATCAACAACTGTACCTACGGGCTCGGTATTGAAGGCGATATGCTCGAACACTTCCTTCACAACGTAGAGTCGGTTGTTGTTAATCGCCACCCAGTACTCTACCTCAGCAATGCAACAGGAGTCGAGTTAGAAGACCTCGGTACGTTGGGATTCCTAGGAATCGTTAATGTTCAGAATGCGAGCATCGCTCGCTTCGGTGTGGAGAGCGGCTATCAGGGAGTACTGCTTGCATATACCCAGAACGTAACGCTTCAACAAAGCAACGTAACGCTATGCTATCGCGGAGTACACGCATATCGATGTACCAATCTCACGCTTCGAGAAGTTTCCATCAAGAGCTGTAAGGATGCGGGAATGCTTATCGAACGATGCTTGCAAGCAGAAGTCGTAACAGCGCGAGTAACTTCCTGCGGTGACGGACTACGTTTGCGTAACTGTCAGAAGGCAGTAATTAGAAACAGCACCTTTGCTTACTCGGCTGGAGCAGGACTCTGTTTATCAGGATGTGCAAACTGCACTATAACAGGATGTAATGCTTCGTATAACACGCTTGGAATCGACCTATGGTTCAGCAGCGATAACTGGATCTACAACAACATCTTCGTAAACTACAACAACTGGGCGCTTCACAGCAGCCCGTATAACCAGTGGAATACTACCCGTAGCTTAGGACCGAGTATCGTTGGTGGTCCCTACCTTGGTGGCAACTACTGGGGAGACTATCGCGGCACCGATCCCGATGGAGACGGTATTGGAAACTCGCCCTACCGCCTTGACGCCACTAACATAGACTACCTACCTCTCTGGATCCCTCACCCACCAGACGACATCCCTCCGTACGTTGCGGTACTGTATCCACGCAATGGAACATTCCTCGCACAACGCGATGTAGTGATCGTGTGGAACGCTTCTGATAACAGCGGGCTTCACCACGCCGACCTGTGGATTGATGGTAAGCACTACTCGCTGGCTTACAACGCTACAATGAATACGACACTCAGCCTCCTTCTCGAAGATCTTGAGGAGGGAGAGTACGAAGCACATCTAACGGTTTACGATCTCGCAGGAAACAACCAGTCATTACTTCTGGTGTTTGGTGTTGATACCTCTCTTCCAATAACATTATACGTTGAACCTCCAAACAATGCAGAGGAGGAAGGACCTCTGGTAGAGTTTGCAATCCACGCCTACGATCAAATCTCGCATATCGAAAACGTATCCCTCTACATAAACAACACCTATTACGGAGACCTGCAATACAACGGAACCTGTTACGTTACACGCGTAGAGCTAGAAAACGGCACCTACATCTGGTACTGCATACTCTGCGACGCAGCAGGTAACCGCGCGTACACTATGCCACGCATGCTAATCGTTGGGGAGAAGAAACCGCCCACTACTCCTCCTCAGAACAACCGCTCGTTGATGCTTCTCATAGCAGCAGTCTGCGGGATTGGCACTGCTGCAGGCTTACTGTACTTCATCAGGGTAAAACGCGTCCCTAAGAGCGTGAGGCACTAGTTTAACTAACAGCTGGCAGTACTCTATCAAGCTCAGGCGGGAATTACAGTAGGTGACGTTTTACACCGTTGCTTGAACTGGTCTTAGGAAGGTGTAGTTGAGTATCTCGAACTTGTGGCTGTAGGGCGGCTTCCAGTACACATAGAGGCCAGCAGAACCCTCCCACTCCATCCATTCAATAACGATCGTATGCTCTCCTTCTGCTAAAGATACACTGACAACGCCGGTGTCGGCTGCCTCAGGACCCCACTCATCGGCGATTAACTCGCCGTCTACGAAGAAGCGTACACCGTCATCACTGATTATGCGGAATTGGTAGAGACCTGAAGTGGATGCGATGAGGCGTCCTTCGATGCGCACACTAAACCGGTTCCAAGGAATTAGAGGGTACGGAGACTTAAACCCATAGAGTATCTGAAGAAATAGCACTACTTCAACATACTCGGGTTCTCCTGAAAGATATGGGTTGGGATACACATACAGAACCGCACCGCGATCGAAGGCTATGAGTGGCTGTCCAGTATGTTGGCGCTTCAAAAGCCAAACACCATCAACTGCTGCATACAGACCATAAGTCCTGTTTGCTACAAGTGCTTCAACATTTTCAAGAAATTCTGGAGCTGCGTAACAAGGGATACGGGTATCAACATAGATGTAGTCGGTGGAGGGATGAGCATAGCGCCATTCGCAGTAAACTTCGTTTAGATGAAGAACATGAGGAAGAATGTTGTTGTGCGTCGTAAGAGACGCGTTTGAAGGAATGAGAGAGAGAACGGAGTACCGTGCCTCATAGCATATACTGGGGAGGGATTTCCATCGTAGAGTACGAACGTAGATAGGACTGGAGCCCAAGAACAGTACAGAGGAGGTGAGAAGAAGAAGCGCTACGACCAAACTCGCTAGTCTCAGGCTGTACCCAGATCTGTGGATGAAGTGGCGTACGCGTACAGCGCCCTTTACACAGGCAAAGAATAGTGCAGGAAGTAAGTAGCTTGGATAGTGGAAAATATAGTAGTACGTGTTGGCCTGTGGATAGGCGAGTAGGGATATTAGGTAGATAAGACCTGTTGCAAGCATTCCTGGGTCGAAAAGAGGCAGGAATGCGAGTGGCGCAAAAACTAGTTCAAGAAACCTAAGTTTACGATCAGGGTCCTTCACGATGTTGGAAGGAAAGCTTCCAGGGTTCTTTGTATAGCGGATCCAGATGCGTCCTCCTGTACCCTTCCCGAAAGCGGGCATAATCACAAATCCGCAAACAAGTAACCATAAAAGAGAGCAAACTGCTAGAACGGAGTAGCTGATTATACGCCTGTCCTTTAGCAGTAACCTCCAGGAGAACCAACGAAGTTGCCCGTGCGTTGAGGACCGCTTTAGTATAGCGTAGAGGCAGAGGGGTATGATAACTGCAGCGGTATCTTCACGTGCCAAAAGAGCTAGTATAGCGGAGGTGTAGAAGACCGCATCTCTGTCGTATTCAAGGGCTGCATAGGCTATGAAGAGAAGAAGTGTTGCTAGAGCGATCGTTGAGTTGTAGAAGATGAAGACATGATGTACAAGAGGATTTAGAACAAAAGCTACAACAATCACTAAGGAGAGCCAACGACCCATCCGCTTTCTAGCTACTAAGTAGAGAGGGACACCAGAAGCAGTGAGGAGCGTTACATGGAGTATAAGTAGAGTTTCAGGGCGAGGAGAAATAGCGTAAACTGGCAGGTAAGTGATGAGTGCGAGGAAGCATACATGCCCACCTAGGTAGCTCCAATTCTCACGGAAAGCGGGACAGGACATAAGCCCCTTCCCTGTTAGAGTGTTCTGAAGGGCTTCTACGAAGATGCCAAAATCGTAGTAATAGGTCCGAAAGTGGTAGTGTTCGCTCAGGACGTAGCAGCCCGCTATTATCCCGAAAACCACTAGCGTTATAGTGGCAATGCATAGAGGAACAACACGCTGAACTAGCGGCAGAGATCCAATGCGGCGTAGAGCAGAGAGCACTTTTCTGAACATTTACGACCCAGACAGCATGCGCTAATAACTAAATGCGAGAGCGTCTCCTGTAGACCGTTGTTGTGTAGAGAAACTGGTAAAAGGCGCGGGGGTAGGTGAAAGGAAATCGAGATAAAGAGAAGAGGTTCGCACCAACATGGGCACAAAACACTATAAGAACAGCAAAGAATTTCTTATTAGAATGGCTAGAAATATTGCCAACTGCTTCTCACAAGCAGAAGGAGTCGTTGTGGTAACAGTGTTGTCACTGAAGGTTGTCGCCTATGCTTTGCTCTACGCGATGCTTCGCTCAGAAGCGCCATGGCATCACTTTTGTGCATACGCTTGGGATGCAGGGTGGTATGCAGACATCGCTAAGACTTGGTACCCACCCCGCCCAGACGCTAAGTATGCTTTCTTCCCACTTCATCCGAGCATGGTTCGAGCTATCTGGTTTATTACCAAAGTTAAGTTTACTTATATTGCTACTGGAACAACGCTTGTTGCAAGCTGCCTTGCCTTCTTAGCATATTACCTAGTTGCTCGCAGATATCTTGGAGAGAAACATGCTATATACTCTACACTACTTTTTGCGTCATTTCCATCGGTTTACATATTCACAACTGCAAGTTATGCAGAACCCTGGTTACTGTTCTTCTGGTGTTTAACTTGGATACTTTACCTGAAAGAATCAGTTCTTTCTGGCATTACAGGCGCCTTGGCAGCGGTAACTCGTCCACCGGGTATTCTCATAGTAGTGCCCCCATCCTTCGACCTAATACACTGCATTAGAAGAAGAAAACAGCCTAAACTATATCAGATTATAGCCGTGCTAGGACCTATTCTGGGATTACTTGGATGGGAGGCATATATCTGGATAAGAAGCGGAGACCCATTCGTCTTCTTTTACGCCCAAAGTCTATGGGGATACCGACGACCTTTCTGGGTGTTCGCTACCCTTTCATCTACAGGAACACTTGAACCGTTTAAACAGGAGTGGCAGAGGTTTGAGGTCTACCCGTATCTGCTGCTGTTAGTCCTCATCACCGTTCTTTTAGGTAAGAATTCAAAACTCGAAGATCCTCGGCTTCGTGCATTCGTTTACGCTAGCATAGCGTTCTTCGTTCTGTTTGGGAGCGTGGACTGCTTCTCTCGGCATCTTTTCTTCATATTTCCGATCTGGTTTGTGCTGAGAACTGATGACTTCGGAACGTTTCTTCTACTGTTCAGTATATTTCTAGCCATAGGGATTGCGATCTTACCCTTATTCTTTATAGGATGCTGGATGGGCTAGTTTGTTTGAACTTACAAACCCAGTTTTCGGTTTTCTGTAGGAAGAGGTCGCCAAACTCGACGGTTGGTTCTATGCAAGTTGATTCGTAGTACTCGTTCCAGGTTGCTATGAGAACGATGTCGGGGTCGTTGCTTAGTGCAATTTCCCAAAAGATGTCGTAGGTGTAGCGGTCTTCTATCTTTGGGGGAATTTCGAACCATGAGGCGGGGCGGATGAGCTTGTCATTGTAGTAGGGGCAGACAGTTTGTATTATCGGTCGTCTACGAATACGTGCTTCGTATGCGAGGATCTCCATGTGTCTTCTGTAGCGACGGAGAGCGTCGTCTGTCCCTCCAGAAAACTTCCAGATGAGGCTAGGGCTGTAGACAAACTCGGTGTCAAAGGTGCGGAAGTAGGTCTCAGCAGCGCCCCATCCTCCTTCGATAGGAGGCATCCACCATCGAACTAGATCGCCTCCGATCCAGTACACCGGACCAGCTTCTGCTTCCACACGTTGCTTAACTTGCTGCCAAAAGAGGTGCCAGGCATGTAAGAACGCGTCACACCAGTCCTTTTGACAGTCGGTAATTGGGTTTCGGAATTCTTTGATGTCTTTAGGATAGTTTGCCAAAAGGTCCGTAAAGTTACGGATATTTGACTCCCATCTCGCAGAAAGCAGTTCGTAAACCTGCTCTTCGGATCCTCCTGTACGCTGCATGTAAAGGTCGAGAAGGGCTCGTGCCACGAACCTTTTTTCCTCGTCAGACCAGCCGGGGTAGAAGTAGAAGCTATCGTAGAGGAAGACAACGGGGCGCGGCTCTTGCGTCTCCACAGAGTACCATAAGAAAGCGGGGTTATCCTTCACGCGAAGAGATAGAAGAATGAACTCGACGATGCGGTTAAGAGTTGCATTCTTGAGCCCCAGTTGGCGTTCTGGCGCGGGCTCTCCATCGGGGAAGGTAGCGCATAGCTCGGGTTCCTGCTCGCGCAGATCGTATAGCTCGATCATGGGAGCGAAGTGTATGCCTTGTTCAGCAGCTACGTCCACAAACAGAAGGTAACGGTCAAAGCCGTACTCGTGGAATGAAAGAACTACGAAGTCGATGCCTACGCTCTTCATCTGAACCAGATCGTACTTTATGTAACCGCGATTGATGTCGTAGAAGCCTTCAGCGGGAGTGAGGAGAGTACCGTACCAGTTGCCACTGCGAATGTACGGGTTGTGAGTAGGATTGCTCCACCAGTAGTAGTAGAAGCAGCCTACAAGCTTGTCCCCAGGGTTAAACGCGGAGAGGGAGGGGGAGGCGGTCGTACGCTGACTTAGGAGAGCAAGGCTTGAGAAAGCTGCGGCGGGTGAAACAAGTAAGAGGATGGCGAGTACTGAGAACACCCGTCCTCTTAAACTATGCCAACGTGATAAGAGATCGCTCAGTTGATTGCGTACAAGGAAAATGCCATAAACGAATCCGGGTACGGCTAAGAGAGCGGGTATTATAATGTGAATGGCTTCGATTGTCTGTCGCGAGATGTGGAAGCTAACACCAGTAGAGATGGCGGGAACGTGAAGAGCAATAGGTAAGCGGAGTTCTGAAAGCCTAGCAGTAAGGGAAAGCATCTGCATCCGTACGTCGTGGGGGACGAATGTTACGTAGTGCCAGCCGAGGATAATGATGGCTGCAGGAAACGCGTAGGAGAACCACCGTACGTACTGTTTAAGCAACTGCGTGCTTCGACCTGGTTCGAGTGCGAAGAGCAGAGGTATAGCAAGACCAATGGGTAGAACGAGATACTGTGGGTTTACAACCTTGTTGAAAAGTGTGAATCCGACAGCAGCGGTAAGGAGGAGAAATAGGAGAGGTCGTGCATCCCGTTCCTTTAGCTGCCAAGCGGAGAGGGTTAGAAAGAGTATCAGCCCCGCGAGAAGACCGGAGAAGATGTAGGAGAATATCTGAATCAGATCTCCTAGTGGGGATAATGCATACCTAGTTGCAACCATAACGCCTTGGTTTATGAGGTAGAGACCTAGAAAAGCGAACTCTTGAGGTGGACGGTGGACATGTACAAGGACGGTTTGGTCGATGTAGCCGATAGGAGATCGAACCAGGAAATAGAGAGAGGCAAGAACGTACAGGAAGACTGTAGAGAAGAGGTAGGAGAGGGCGCGACCACGTCCATACCAGCGGTAGGTAGCGGCCGCGAAAATAGGTGCAAAGATCACTCCCGATACTTTCGTAAGGATAGCGGCAGCGGTGGCGAAGCCTGCGTACCTGACGCGCTTTTCTAGAAGAAGTATCAGTGCTACAAGTGTAAAGACAGCAATCCACACGTCAAACATCCCCCAAACAGCCGCGATTATGATAAGGAGAGGGTTGTAGAGGACGAGTTTTTCAGCGCGCGGTACTTGAT
>QMWL02000025.1 GCA_003661605.2 archaeon | reverse complement strand
TTTCTACACCGAGCTAACACCTGGTCTTACTGGTACTTCAAAAATGTCGAAAAGCATTCCCTCGTCTCTTATTGAGCTAGGGGAAGCCGACACAGTGCTTAGGCAAAAGATACAGCAGGCTTTTACTGGAGGCCGTGCCACCGCCGAAGAGCATAGGAGGTACGGGGGAAATCCGTCAATATGCACTGTCTTTGCGCTTATGCGCCATCACTTCATAACTGATGATACTTTATTAAATAAAATTTATCATGAATGTATAAATGGTGAGCGTCTTTGTGGTGAGTGTAAGCAACAGCTCATCGAAGTCGCGATAGAGTGGATGCGCGATCTACAAAAGAAAATCGTCGTTGGTAGGAAAGTTGTGCACAAACTGCTTGAGGAGGAAAAAATTGTCATCACACGTGAACCATGAGTTCTGATTCGCTGCTAGCTGAGCGAGTATTCATTCTACGCAAACTTCGTGATCTTGGAGGTGCTGCTTACTTTGAAGACATCTGCGCAGCTAGCAAATTACCCGATTCGCTTGTGCATCGCGTACTACTTGAATGCGCTCAACAGGGTCTTGTTACCGTAGAAGAGGAGGTCTTTCAGTTAGTCGAACTTACGGACAAAGGTAAGGCTACTCTCGAGAGAGGGTTACCTGAGTATCTGCTCGCTAAGACCGTACTTCACTCAGGAGGACAGTTACCACTACAGGATGCTCTCAAAGCTGCTGGCATCGAGGATCGTAAGGAGCAGGAGGCAGCAATCGGCTGGCTGATCCGTAGGCAGTTAGGACGATTACAGCGCACTGATAAGGAGGTTCTTGTAATTGTCGCGCATCTTCCACACGATGAACTTTACAATTTATTAAATAAAGTCTCAACAAAAGCTGTCCTCTTTAAAGAGCTGACGGATGAGGAAAAAAGCGCCATCGATATGCTCCGCAGGAGAGGTCTTGTTAAAATATCTAGTAAAATAAAACGATTTTATAGAATAACAGAGCAAGGCTTGAAAGATGCTCAGAAAGAGGTTCCCCCGGTAGTTACCCGCCTAACTCCCGAATTGATTCGCTCAGGTGCGTGGCGTCGCTGCGTCTTTGCTCGCTATGATGTGTCTGCCCTACCTCCACTTCCCTCGTACGGCTTTCTCCACCCTTATTTGGAGTTCTTAGATCAAATACGTGAGTTCCTAGTGAGCCGCGGGTTTGAAGAGATAGAGGGACGCTTGGTCGAGACAGAGTTCTGGAACTTTGATGTATTGTTCCAGCCTCAAGATCACCCAGCGCGAGAACTGCATGATACACTCAAGGTTCTAAAGCCTCGTGATAAGGGTCCTCTCCCGTCTGAACATCTGCTAAAATCGGTCATGAAAATGCACGAAAGATATTGGAAATATAGATATGATATAGATGTCGCACGCCGTCTCATATTACGTAGTCAAACTACCGCTACGACGATAAACGCCATCGTGGGAAGAAGACCTCCATTCAAGCTATTCACAATAGGTAGGGTCTATAGGCATGACAAGATAGACAGCAGACATCTGGTTGAGTTTTACCAATGCGATGGTGTCATGGGGTACTATGGCGCTTCTTTCAAAGATCTGCTCAGATTCTTTAGAGATCTGGCAAACTACCTCGGATTGGAAGTACGCTTCTTCCCTGGGTACTTCCCATTCACAGAACCCTCTGTTGAAGGATACGTTAAGCATCCAACGTTGGGGTGGGTAGAGTGCTTACCTGGGGGGCTTTTCAGACGTGAAATACTAAAGGCTCTTGACGTAGATTGCCCAGTAATTGCTTGGGCACTTGGGCTTGAAAGACTGTTTATGGCTATGTATAACATTGACGATATACGTTTGCTGTTTACAGATAAGCTAGGTAAGGGTGTAGATCGAGGTATCTCGTGGTAGCCATGCCTACAATTCGCATACCTATATCTGATCTGCTGTCGTTGGTTGGTGAACTCATTCCCATCAACAAGTTAGAGGAGCTATTGCGATTATTGAAGTGCGAAGTCTCTGACTACGATGGCGAGTACCTTGAGGTGACTTTTATGGAGGACCGATTCGACCTATCCTCTACAGAAGGTCTTGCCAGAGCACTTGCGATCCTCATCGGAAAGCGCGACCCTACACCTTCGCTAGAGCTTCATGCACCATCCACTCATGTTATAGTCGATAAGACAGTATCCCAAATACGCCCCTACATAGGCTGTTTGATCGCTCGAAGAGAAACACCCCTTTCTTCTGATGAAATTGAATCCTTAATGCAGGTACAAGAAACACTACACAAAACCCTCTGCCGCCATCGTCGAAAGGCTTCTATCGGTGTCTACGATCTAGCAAAAATCCAACCTCCTATCCGATACGAATCGAGAAAGCGGGAAGACATACGGTTTACGCCTCTCGATTGGTCTCGCCAGTTAAGCGCCGACGAGATACTGAAGTATACAAAGCAGGGGCAAGAGTACGGTTACCTCCTAGAACGGTTTGACCGCTTTCCTCTCTTACTGGACTTCCGTGGGCAGGTGCTTTCCATGCCTCCTATAATTAACAGCGAGGAAACACGAGTTACGGAGAGCACACACTCTCTATTCGTAGACGTGACTGGCCTATCTCGGGATACAATAGATGCTATCTTAAGAATTTTGGCTGCTTCTTTAGCTGAAAGAAGGTTTTCCCTAGAAGCTGTTAAGATCATTTACGACGACCGAGTAGACGTAACCCCTGATCTACGTCCAACTCTTACAACATGTAGCCCTGTCGATCTTCTGTCTATAGTCGGTACAACTGCTGACGTTAGGGTTGTTACAGAGGCACTAACCCGCCTTGGGCACAGAGTGTTTGTCTATGAGGATACCCTTCTCATCCTAACACCCTTTTATAGACACGATATTTTTGACATAACCGATATCGCGGAGGACCTCGCTATATGGGTTGGTTATGATGCTTTATCCCTCAAACCCCTCTCTATGCCCTACACTTCTGGGTCTTTACTACCTATGACCGATCTCATCAGAAGGTTTCGCCGCGCCGCAGCGCAACTCGGCTTTCGTGAAGCTCATAGATTTACTCTTACCTCAGACCGCGTACTACGTCAATTGCCTGGTAGAGAAGATCTTCAAATCTTAGAAGTTCAGAACCCTGTGTCCTCCGAATTCGCAGTCGCCAGAGATAGTCTAATGTTTAGCTTGCTGGATCTTATTGGCTCGTCTAAGGGAACTCCTCTTCCCATACGCGTCTTCGAAGTCGGACCTGTGATAATCGTAGATGACTCCGAACCGCGTGGCGTCAGAGAAGAGTACCATGCTGCTCTTGTACAAGTTTCCTCGGATGCCAGCTACGAACAAGTGCAAGGTGCCCTCCTTGCAATTCTCAAACTTCTGGGCTTTAACCAAATACGCTTCCTGCCATCAGAAGCAAAAGGGCTCTTCATAAGCGGGCGTTGCGCACAAGTGCTCGTTGGAGATACTCTCATTGGGTTATTAGGGGAAGTACACCCTCAGCTGCTTGAACGGTATGCAATAGATCACCCTTGCGTCGCCGCTGAACTCTATCTAAATGCGCTTGAAACCATCAGAAAAACAAATATTCCTCAAGGATAAAGGTTACCGCACCCCCCAGCGAGAGAGCCCCACTGAGTAGGCTGTCAAGCCTTATCAGTGAGGTGGGGTGTTGTGCTGGGGGGTGCGTAATCGAATGGAATCGCTATCGTACGTATGTAAGGCAGCGGCTGAGATAGTAACCTACGAGGAACTACAAGAGAGAGTTCGAGATCCGGGTACGCGAGGATACGTAGGCTTCGAACCTAGCGGACTTGTTCATATCGGATGGCTCATTTGGATGCGTGCGTTTAAGCATCTCAAAGCGGCTGGCATCGACATGTATCTATTGTCCGCAGATTGGCATGCTTGGATTAATGAAAAGCTACGTGGCAACCTAGATCTGATAGAACTATGTGGCGATTACGTAATAGCCTGTATCGAAGCATATGGTGTTAACGTTCCAAAGGATAGGGTTATTCACTGCCGAGATTATGTAAATGATCCAGATTATTGGCATCTTGTGCTCAAAATAGCAAAAATGACCACGCTTGCTCGTATAAAACGTGCGGTTACGATAGCTGGTAGAAAGGAAAGTGAAGCAGAAGCGAACTTTTCTCTTCTACTGTATCCTTGCCTCCAGGTCGCAGATATATTCTATCACAAATTTGCAATATGCTTGGGAGGTACCGATCAAAGAAAGGCGCACATGCTGGCTCGCGATGTTAGCAGTAAACTAGGGTTGAGAAAGCCTACGGCAATCCATACTCCCCTCTTAAGCGGATTAAGACCTATCGGAGCCACCGATATCATTGATAGAAAGATGTCTAAGTCAAAACCAGAGTCGTGTATCTTTCTCCATGACAACAAAGACTCCGTTCGCAGCAAAATACGTCGTGCATACTGCCCACCAAAAGTCACTGATGGCAATCCTATTGTTGAAATTGCTACTCTCATTTTGCTACCTGAAGGAACTCCCCTCATCGTACGTCTTAGGGATGGCTCTAAGCGCGAGTATCTTGAATCAAACGATCTGATAAATGATTATGCGAATAATCTTATACATCCATTAGATTTGAAGGAGGCTGTTGCCAGTGCTTTGGTATCGTTTCTTGAACCGATTCAGGAAAAGTTAAAGTCGGATGACCGTGTGATTCCCTTCATCAAGAAGGTTAGTAGCTTTGAGCAAATCACTCGATGAAGAATTATTAGAGTTTTTCGTCAAAATTTTCGCTGAAATTCTACGTCAAGATCCGATTATTTTAGTTGAGGGGAAGCGTGATGTTCTTGCTCTCCGTCGTGTAGCACCCCATGCCCGATTGGTAGCTGTGAAAGCTGTGCGTGGGAGCCTTACAGCGTTATGTGATAGAATAGCTAGGCAAACATCGTATGTCGTTGTCCTTTTCGACTTTGATGAAGAAGGAGAGTACCTTACATCGAAAGTATCCTACTTACTATCCTCCTCCGGTGTTGATGTGAACGTTCAGTGCTGGAGGAGTTTAAAGGATAAGTTCCGCTCTTTCGCCAACTCGATAGAGGCTTTGGTACAGTTTGTTCTATCTATAGAGAAGCGAACAGGGTTGCAGATGCTGGCAACATTAAAAACTATGGGTAAGCCGCCACCTTCGTGAAGGTACGTGTAGGTGTTCTAGGCTATGGAACGATAGGTGCTAGAGTTGCTGATGCTATAGCCAAACAGCCTGACATGGTTTTGATAGGTGTGTCGAAAAGGACTCCTGACTATAGAGCTGAGGCTGCGGTACGTCGTGGTTATGCACTTTTTGTTCCGAAAAATTCGATACCCGCTTTCGAGGAGTACGGCATCTCCGTTGCTGGTAGTGTAGAGGATCTTCTTAGACAAGTTGACGTCATAGTTGACGCCACTCCAAAGGGAGTAGGTGCAAAAAACAAACCACTTTACCAGCAATTTGGTGTAAAAGCGGTCTTTGAAGGCGGAGAAAAGCACGAAGTAGCTGGTGTTTCTTTTGTTGCTCAGTGCAACTATGAAGAGGCTTTGGACAAACAGTTTGTACGTGTTGTTTCTTGTAACACTACTGGTTTATGTAGAACGCTAGGAGCACTCGACGGTAAATACGGAGTAGAGCACGTATTCGCTGTAATAATTCGACGTGCCCGAGACCCTGATAAAGCAGATACAAAGGGTGTTATCAACACTGTTGTACTGGATCCAGTAAGCATACCTTCCCACCACGCTCCAGATGTACGAACGGTTTTGAAGCACCTACCCATCGTAACGACTGCTGTAAAAGTTCCAACAACGTACATGCACGTTCATGCGATAATGGTGCTCTTACGCAATCCTCCCAGTAATGTTGAATCAGTAATAGAAACCTTTGAGGAAGCCCCTCGAATCATTGTTCGAGGGTCACGAGAGGGCATTGTTTCTACTGCAACAGCCCTCGGTTATGTGAGAGAACTCGGTCGGCTACGAGATGACCTGTACGAAATACTTGTTCTGCGGGAATCGATTACTTTGAAGGGAAATCGACTCTACTACACACAGTTTGTTCATCAGGAAGCTGATGTTATACCCGAAAATATCGATGCAATACGCGCCATCACCTCTTTATCCGATCGTGAATCCTCGATACGTACGACTAATCAAACACTTAGTATACTAGATAGATGACAAGTACGAGCAATCAGGAGAAGGCGTTACGTCAGGCAAAATACGTTCTTATCTTTGACTGTAAAATATCCGGTCCTGTTGAATCCCACGATGTCGTTGGCGCTATTTTTGGACAAAGTGAAGGTCTTTTAGGGCCTGAATTAGATCTAAGAGAACTTCTGCGTACTGGTCGTATTGGTCGCATCGAAGTACATGTTAAAGAGAAGGGTAAGCAAACAGTTTGTCAGATAGTGGTTCCCTCAAATCTCGACCGCGTCCAGACCGCTATTATTGCTGCTCTTGTAGAACAAGTTGATAGGGTTGGTCCCTTTTTAGCATCAATTTCCTTATCAAAGGTAATAAATGTAAGGGAAGAAAAATTGAAATTAATAAGGGATAGGGCGAAGGAGATACTTCGTGAATGGTTAATTGAAGAGCGTACCAGAACTGATCAGCTTTTAGCTGAAGTGGAGGACGTACTACGAACCTCTGAACTTATTCACTACGGACCTGATAAACTTCCTGCGGGACGAGGCATTCTCTCCTCTGATCAGTTAATCATCGTTGAGGGTCGTGCGGACGTTCTTAATCTTCTTCGCTGCGGTGTTGATAATGTAATTGCTCTCGAAGGAGCAAAAGTTTCAGATTCCTTAGTATCCCTAACTATGTCTAAGAAGGAGGTTACTGCCTTCTTAGACGGCGATCATGGTGGCGACTTAATATTGCAGCAGCTCATTAAATCAGGGTGCAAAATAGACTATGTTGCAAGAGCACCCTATGGACGTGAAGTCGAGGAACTCACTCCGCGAGAGGTTCTTCATATACTTCGAACTCGACGACCCTTGCCCGAAGTGCTGACAGTTTCTCCAGAGAGATCTGTAGTTGATATAGCTCGAAGACTATCTAATGAACTTCTTGGTACCAATGAAGCGGTACTTCTTGATAAATCCTTGAACATTCTATCAAGAATACCTGTCATAGACCTCCGAGATTACCTTAAAACTCATCAACTAGACATATTTGCCATAATAATGGATGGAATTATCACACAGAATTTGATAAATATTGCAAGAAGCCGCGGGGTAAAGGTGATCGTAGGTGAACGTATAGGTAGTATCGAAGAACCTCCACCGATTAAAGTACTGACTTTTTCCGATATTTCTGCTAAGGAGAAGCAAGAATAGCGGGAAATATAATCTCGCATGCTATTGCTAAGACAAAGCTCCCCCAAAGTAGATCCCATCCCAACCTACGATTTACATGCGTGGTCCATAAAATCAATCCAATTAGCGCCGTGGCTACGTAAATGTCCCTTGCAATTTCTAACAGCACTATAACTACTTTTCTCAAGCTAACTTGTATTGTGTCCTTTAACCAACTCAATATCGCATCTGTTACATCGCCTTGTGGATTAACCGGTGGGTAAGCAATGATCGACATGACTAGTATACTGATCAATAGCATGGTCTTCACTCAGTATATCTGGAAAATAGTTAATATCAGTCACATCACGGGTGACGTATCACTAGGAGCACATTTAGCTCGACATCCAATATAATGGCACTGCTTATTTAAACAAACCCAGTCCGTCACTCCGTCGTGCTCGCTACACCACGCTGCACCTGCGGTAATCGGGGTCCCATATACTTTCAAGTATATTCAGGAAGTTATCTCTGTCGACGATGCTTTATTGATTCCATATATAATAGGATCAGAAGGGCGATTTCTTTGTTTAAAATGTTTGATCCTACCGACAGAATACTTATACCCATTAGTGGTGGAAAGGATAGCGCAGTTCTTGCGTATTTTCTATCAAGGATAGAAAGGAGATTTCCCTCTCAGGTATTTGGCGTGGTGTTTGATGAAGGTATACCTGGGCTAAGCAATTATAAAGTTGATGTTGCAAAGAAAGTAGCTTCTATATGTAATATTTCCATAAAATGCGTATCATATGCTGAACTATTTGGGGAAACTCTTCCTACGATTGCAAGTCGAGTTTCTGAAAAACTCAATCTCTCTGCCTGCAGCATCTGCTCCATACTTCGACGGAGAGCTATAGACATTATTGCTAAGGAGCTATCTATTGATAAAATTGCTATTGCACATAACTTAAATGACGTTGTAGAAACGGCATTGCTAGCCTTTCTTAGAGGAGACGAATTCAACTTAGTTAGATTATTCTCTGACATCTGTGAAGAAATTAGACCTCGCCGCGTGCGTCCTCTTATGCTTATTCCAGAGCAGGAGACTGCACTTGCACACCATATCTTAAACTTGCCTCGCCTTCTTGTGGAGTGTCCTTTCTCTTCGCGATCTATGAGAAGACGCGTCAAACGCTTCCTATATATAATAGATACTGAGCATCCCGGTTCACTATATAGTATATTTTGGTCTATATATAGAACTGCAAAGCAGATCTCTATTCGACCATCCTATAAAACGACTTGTAAAAACTGCGGATTTCCTTCTCGAAAACCCCTCTGTCAAGTCTGTGAAATACTAACCCTTGTTTAAGATAATATGGGGTGGGCGGTGGACCATCCGCGCTCGATATGCTAGCTTACCCGCGCCCGCTACGTTCCCCCCATCCGGCCGGTAGAGCCGTAAGCGCTGGACACCCGGGCTTAGGCTGCTCCCTCCCGGGCCTAACCAGGTTCGCCCGTAGGCGGTTCCGCCCCTCCTCCGAGAGGCGTACCGCCAGCGCCAGCCCTACGGCGCCGACCTTCCTTGGGGAGGTTCCGTAGGAGCAGCGGGTAGCCAGCATACCTGACGCGGACTCTCGGCCCGCCGTTAGGGGATTTGCGGTCGGGCGACTTCAAATCGCCCTCAGGGGACCCCTAGCCC
>QMWL02000024.1 GCA_003661605.2 archaeon | reverse complement strand
GGAAAACTTAGGTCTACGCACTTATGATGAGATCAGACAGTTAATTGAGTGTGCAAACGAGTACGCAGGAGTATCGTTGGACCCGATGGTTACTTGCGATGATGCACGTCTCTTGAGAATGCCGTCCTCGATACATGGAGGCACAGGACTCCTCGTTACAGTAGTCGATGACTTGGATCAGTTTGACCCATTTAATGACCCTGTAGTTCTGAGCGACGATCCTGTGAATGTACATATACACTACTCGCCAAACGTAGTCTTACGAGATCAACCACTTGGACCCTTTAAACACGAAGTGCGACGCCTTCCTCTCTTCGCAGCCATATACCTTATATGCACAGGAGTAGCAGAAATCGTCGGATGAGGAATAACTCGCTGTCCTACACGGCACTATCTAACATACTTCGCCAAGAGGTAGAGAAGGAAACGCTTAGCCAAGTATCAAAACAGTTTTACAAACAACTTACAAAACTTATAGCGCAAGTGCTTACTGAAAGCCCTGCACGAGGTAGCGATTTACAAACCGCTTTACTTCGCGAGTTAAAACGCCGTATAGTGCGAGTTTCGAAACGTATATTGGAATTACGTTTCCAAAAATTGGTTAATTCCGTCTTAGAAGGGAGAAAAGTTTCTATAAGCAGTCTAACACTGGAAGAGCGTATAATAATGTATCACCTTCTTCAAATACGATGTCTGTATAATGCTCTATCTACAGCGGTTGAACAGGGGAGGTGGTCTGCTGTACTAGATGAAAGCTTGAAGGTCCTAGCTAGTCCAACAACGATAAGAATTACAAGGGAAATTCCTCAGTTTGTAGATAGTAGATATGGCGTACTCGGTCCTTTCAAGCCAGGGGATGTTGTTAGTTTGCCGTGGGAGGTAGCGGAAGAATTAATAGAAAGAGGCTTGGCTGCTCCAACGACCTAAAATGGAGGTACCCAAAGAAATCAGAACGTATTGCCCGCGGTGCCGTAAGCCTACTATACATAAGGTGTCGCTGTATAAACCTGGGAAAACACGCAAGTTAGCACAGGGACAACGACGATTCGCGGCGCTTTTGAAGGGATATGGAAGCTTTCCACGACCAAAACAGAGAAAACAGGCAAAAACAACAAAGAAACAAGTCTTGAAGCTCACGTGTAGAGAGTGCGGGTACATTTTGCATAGAAGAGGAATTCGCTTAAGAGAGCTTAAGATCGCAACCAGATGAGCGGGGAGTTAGAGAAGCTTTGGAAGAAGCTTTTTGGGAATCGCCCTCGTAACTATTACGTTCGAGTTAGATGTCTGAAATGCGGCGGAGAACAGTACGTCTACATTTTCGCAGCTACGCGGGTACCTTGCCATGTCTGTGGGGAAACACTAGCGGAGCCGACGGGGGGTAAGGCTAAGATCCTAGGTGAGATAGTGAAAGGCAGATGAGTAAAAGGGCTAGCCGCTATCCGAGTATTGGAGAAATTGTAATGGGTCGTGTTGAGCGGATCATAGAGTATGGTGCGTATATATCGCTAATCGACTACCCTGAAATAAACGGATTTATTCATATATCGGAAGTATCACCTACTTATATTAGAAGCGTGAGAGAGAAACTATCGGAGGGGCAGATATCTGCTTTCCGGGTAGTTAAAATCGACAAGGCACGGAATTTCGTAGACCTCTCACTAAAGAGGCTGTCGGATAGGGAGAAGGAGGAGTTTGAAGACGCGTGGAAACGCAGACGAAAGGCTATGTCGTTGTTGCGAGAAGTAGCGCGTACGCTCAATGTGGACGAAGACGATTTCGTTAACAGATGGATGAAAGCGCTTGAAAGTAAGTTTAGAGATGCGTACACAGGATTAGAGCGAATAGCTGCGGGTACTCGAGTAAAGCTGGCTTTCCCCGAGGAGTGGATTACGGCTGTTAGAGAGGCAGCAATCCGTCGTATAGGCAGGAAAGAATACCGGCGACGCGCATTCATTCAGGTATTTGCACCAGGTAGGAAAGGTGTATTTCGGATACGCGAAGTCCTAGAACCGATGAGAAGCAGAACCGTGCGGCTTCGCGTCTATCTAGACTCGCCTCCTAGATATGTCATTGAGGTGGTAGGCGATCGACCGGACGATGTCTCGCGCGCACTTCGGCGCTTTTTACGAACTGTTGGGGAAAGAGCGAGGAACTTGAAAGTAGAGTTTCATGTAGTGAAGGAAACAAAGTAAGTAGGTTCTTGAAGATGAGGAAATGCACAAGGTGCGGGCGTTATACGCTTCAGGTAAAGTGTCCGTGCTGCGGCGCAGATACGAGAATAGCGCATCCACCGCCTTTTAAGGACCGTATCCAGAGAATACTGAAGTCCTTGCGAACAGACTACATTTCCTCAGGGTAGACTACCTCGAAGATTCTAACAAGCCCGTTGGAAGACTTGAACACTAGTTTGAAGTATTTGAGTTCCTTTGCGTATCGCGACCACTGTGTGTCCATAAGCAGCATACTCCCTAGAACGGTGTCTCCACGGGGAACATCAATCCCATAGTTCCTGAGTTCGTCTTCAACAAGAGCGGACTCGTTTAATCCTGCGATGCGAGCCATCCACCGCCACTTGCCTTCTTCACCGTATCCCATTCTAACGGGAAGGCAGGTAAACACTAGGACGTGAGTTACGTTAAACATACGAGCTATTCGTAGGGCTTCTGTTTCATTAGATAGGAAAAATTTGCCTATTAGAGCAATTTGCGTTTGATTTACTGTGGAGTTATCTGCTAGTGAAGTGCAGTTGCCCGCTACGGAGATCCAATAACCGTAGTCCCACCAGGAGAGAACGACCGCGGTTTGACCAAGATTCAGACGCATCCACTCAACGGCCTCAACCCAGTCCATGTACTGACCACGATAACCCGATCCTAGAGGGATGCTCGATGCGGCGATAGTTACCGGAGCATAGCCAGAGCTAACCCCTCGATAAGCGTATATGCTTAGAAGGAGGAGGATAATAACGATGTAAATGAAGGGTATTTCTATGTGAGTGCGTCTCTTCCTGATTAACTTTCTGAATTCATCGAGGAGTTTGGCCACACCGTAAGCCGCGATTAGACAAACTCCTGGAGTAAAGACGAGGGACAAGCGTGCCATGGTTGCTGAGAAGTAACTACCTGTTACACCGTATAGCAGTAGTAGCATCTTATCTGGTTCTCTAAACTTTTTCGCTAACATATACATACCAAATAAAGCGAATACCAGCAAGTATCCAAACTCATGATATAGGGTAGCCCATGTAGCGGTGCGGTGCTCAGCGACGGAGGCAACTAAAGGACTACGTATCGCTGGATTAAGAGTTGCAACGAACTTACCCGCCAGAGGGAGAGGCATCGCACCTGAAAACACTACAGCCCCAATTACCGCGGAAGCTGCAAAGACCGCTACAGGAGCCGTAAAGTGGGGTCGGCTTTCAGGTAAGAGATACAACACGGTAAGTACTATGCACACGAACATCATGATGAGAGCGGGAAGCGTGCCGAGAGAGAAGGCGATGTTTGCAGTTCTTCTAACAGGAGTAGAGAGCAAACACGAAGTACCAAGCACGATAGCGATAAAGAGGGTAGCCTTCCTGTGATGCTTTCTGATCACAACCATAGCTAGTGCCGTAAGGGATAGAAGGTTCAGGGTATAGTAGAAAGCGCCCCACGTAATGTTAAGATACGTTTGCATAAGAGCGCAAAGAAGGGAATAGACTACAAAGTGCCTCTTATCATCTGCACGCAACGCCTTCGTACAGAAAAGCAGTATCATTATGATCTGTAAGATGCCAAGGGACTCGTGTTTGAAGAAGCCGAGGTGGGTGCGGCTGATGTAAGCAGGGTTTGTTGCAAGGAGTGCGGCGGCTAGTAGACCGACGCGCTTATCTGCAATTTCACGACCAAGTAAGAAAATGGCTATTGTGCTTAGAGCAGCCATTAAGGGCGGGAAGACTATGCAAACATCAAGTACCGACACAGAGATACCCAACTTCGAGAGCGCGACGTAGAGAAGCGCCGCTGTTGCTGGAAGCCCTGGAGGAGTAGTAGGCCCTACCTGACGACCATAGGGGTACCAGAACTTCGTATCTACTAACCTCTGGTAAGCTGATAAGTCAGGAAGCGTACGAACCATGTAGTCAGCGATATAGTAGTGGTAAAAAGAGTCAAACTCAGATAGGTAGGCGCCCCAACGAAGAGGGAGGAGGCGAAGCACAAGCGCACTAACGAACACGACAGCGAGAACTATACCTGTGGTTGCTGCGTCGCGGCTGATGGCAGGGCGTTGTTGCCACCCTCGTTTGAAGAACTGAGCGATGGCCTTCTTCGTGATACGAGGGCTCAAGCCTTAAACCCGCTTTACACCCGCTTAAAGCGCGTTCGCTATGAATGACATCCACGTGCTGAGAATGAGAGGAAGCTATGATCCCAGACAGCTTGAGCAGCAAATACGCCAGTTTTGGGAGCAGGAGAAAATCCCGCAGAAAGCGCGTATCCGAGGGGAAAAACCATTCTACTTCCTCGACGGACCTCCTTATGTAACAAACCCGATTCACGTAGGAACGGCTTGGAACAAGCTGCTGAAGGACACGTATATTAGGTATTACAGGATGCGAGGGTATCAGGTGGTAGACACACCGGGGTTCGATACACATGGCCTACCTATTGAGGTACGCGTAGAGCGGGAGTTAGGCGTAAAGAGCAAACGAGAAATCGAAGAGAGGATCGGCGTTGAAATATTTATAAAAAAATGTAGAGAACAAGCCCTAAAACATATGAGAATGCAAATAGAACAGTATCGGAATTTAGGCGTATGGATGGAGTGGGAACATCCCTATATCACATTAAAGGACGATTATATAGAATATGTATGGAATTTTGTAAAACGAGTCTATGAAAAAGGCGCGTTAAAACGCGGATATGGCGTGTTTCACTGGTGCTATCGATGTGGAACCGTGCTGTCCGAGCACGAAGCGTCGATGGAGGAGGCTTACAAAGAGGTTGAAGAAGATTCCATCTATGTTAAATTCCCACTAAAGGATCGGGAACGTACGTATCTACTTGTGTGGACGACAACTCCTTGGACGATACCTGACAACGTTGCGGTGGCTGCGCACCCGGACATCTATTATGTTGAAGTTAGCGCAGGAGAAGAGAGGTATATACTAGCAGAAACGCGGCTCGAGATACTCGAGACTGCAGGTATAAGGTACGAGGTAATTCGACGTGTGCGTGGAGAGGAACTTGAGGGAGTTCGTTATCGTCATCCTCTCGAGGGACTCATTTTACGCGACCTGAAAGATTTAAGGATCGTTGTTAGCGAGGAAGTTGTTAAGCCGTACGAAGGAACAGGTCTCGTTCACATAGCTCCTGCACACGGCGAGGAGGACTTCTATTTAAGCCAAGTATACAACTTACCTATTATTAATTTAGTTGGTAAGGATGGTAGATTTGTCCAGGGATCAGGGAAGTACGAGGGATTGAACGTGTTTGACGCGAACCCCATAATAGTTGAGGATCTGCAAGAGCGAGGGCTTCTCTTCAAAATTGAGAGGATTCGACACCGCTATCCGTTCTGCTGGCGCTGCAAAACACCGTTAATCTACATGCTAACGGAGCAGTGGTATATCGACGTAGCTCCTTACAGAGCTAAACTTCTGGAGCTTTACGAAAGAAGCGAGTGGGTTCCGCGGCGGATAGGGGAGGAGCGTTTTAGGAAGTGGCTAGAAAACGCTAGACGCTGGGTTATCAGCAGGCAGCGGTACTGGGGGGTTCCTCTCCCAATCTGGGTATGCTCAGAGTGCGGGTATGTACTCGTTATAGGAAGTAAAGCGGAGCTTCTATCGCATCTCAAACGCGGACGGGAACCTCCAGAGCTACACCGTCCCTACGTGGACGAGGTAATCCTGAACTGTCCCCAGTGCGGCGGCGACTGCCAGCGGGTGCCTGACGTAGTAGATGTATGGATGGACTCGGGCGTAGCTCCTTGGGCAGCACTAAGCTTCGTATCGCTACCCAAAGCACCCAAGACACCGCCAGCGGATCTGATAATAGAAGGACACGACCAAACGAGAGGGTGGTTTTACACAACGCTAGTAGTTGGCGCATTGGGCTTTGACGCTCTCCCTTGGCGCCGTGTTGTGGTCCACGGCTTCGTTCTGGACCGGGAGGGGCGCGCGATGCATAAATCCCTCGGTAACGTTATTGATCCGATCGATGTTGTGAAGAAGTACGGGTGCGATGCTCTACGGTTGTACGAGTTGCAGTTTACTGTATGGGAGGACTCACGTTTTGTTTTAGAGGAAGTTCTTCAGGCGTATAGAACTCTAGCACAGATATGGAACGTTTACCGCTTTGCTAGCTTGTACATGGAGCTAGATCGGTTCTCTCCACCCAACAACCCTGATATGCACATTCGTGAGATGGAAGTTGAGGACCGGTGGCTACTCGCCAAAATAGAGGTCGTAAAGCAGCGGTATGTGGAGTATATGGAGAGAGGTATGCTACACAAAGCGTTAATGGAGGTCATTAACTTCCTGATAGAGGATGTGAGTCGTACCTACATACGGATCGTACGGCGACGTGTGTGGGAGGAGGACGTTGAGAAACAGGGTTTGTACACCGCTTTGTACTTCGCGCTAAGAGACGCCCTCCTTCTACTCGCTCCGTTCGTGCCGTTTATAACAGAGGCGATCTACCAGCGAGTTTTTCGCCCATTCGAGAAGGAGGAGTCTGTGCATCTCTGCCATATTCCTCCACCAAGACCTACACTACTTAACCACGAGCTGTTAGGGGATATGAAGGTTGTCAAGAAAGTTGTGGAAACTGCTGCGCGAATCCGCGCCGATAAGAGCATAAAACTGAGACAACCGCTTACGGCGCTCTACATACATGGAGATGAACAATGGGTGCAGCGGCTGCGCGTATGGGCGCATGTGTTCCGAGACCTCTGTAATGTACTGTCTGTCAGCTACAAGCCGCCACCACCGAACGTTGTTCAAAGGGAAGTCGATGGTGTAAAAGTTGGTCTGGACGTCACTATCTCTCCGGAGCTACGTGCACTGGGCTGGGCGCGGGAAGTCGTCAGAAGGGTGCAAGTGATGCGTAAGGATCTAGGTTTAGACATTGAGGAATACATCGTACTTCACGTTGCAGGCGATGACGAGTTGATCGCAGCTGTTCGCAGGAATGAGGAGTATGTTAGAACAGAAACGCGCGCGATAAAGGTGATCTACCACACTGCTCCCAGCGAGCGAGCACGAGAGTGGCGCATTGATGGAAAACCACTGTGGTTAGAGATCGAGAGAACAGCATGCGAGTAGGCTTTGTTGTAAATCCCATAGCGGGTATGGGAGGGAGCGTTGGTCTCAAGGGCACCGATGGAGAGGAAATCCTCAAGGAGGCGATACGGCGGGGAGCTAAACCCGTATCCCCCGACCGAGCGGTCCGATTCCTAAAACATCTTATTGAGCTAGCAGGGACGGACTTCACCTTCTATACGTGTAGTGGTGATATGGGGGAGAAGGAGTTACGGAAGGCAGGGTATCCAAACTATGAGGTGGTTTGCGAGGTACCTGATAAAACGTCGCGCGAAGATACCGTTCGCGCGGTGAAGCGGTTTCTGGATCTAGACGTTGACATCGTGGTTTTTTGTGGAGGGGATGGAACAGCGAGAGATGTTGCAAGCGTTGTTGGGGATCAAAAGCCTTGCTTAGGGATTCCCGCCGGTGTTAAGGTCTACAGTGCAGTATTTGCAGTAACGCCTGAGGCAGCAGCGGAGGTCCTTGTTATGTTCGCAAGAGGTGAAGCTGGCGTTGAGCCATCTGAAGTGATGGACATCGATGAAGAGGCATTTAGAGAGAATAGGCTCAGCGTGCGGTTATACGGATACATGAAAGTCCCTCGCGCGCCTCTGTTCGTACAACTATCTAAGGCACCGTCACCGACATCGGGTAGCGAGGAGGAGAACAAGCGAGCAATAGCACGATATGTAGTCGAACGAATGAAAAGCGGAGTTCTTTACATACTAGGTCCAGGGACTACAGTCAAAGCAGTAGCAGATGCGCTGGGATTGGAGAAGACGCTGCTTGGTGTGGATGCGGTTACTAAGGATCGGTTAGTTGCCCGCGACGTAGATGAGAGGACGCTCCTATCGCTTCTTGATGAGTGGCCGGAGGCTGTTGTGATAGTGTCGCCGCTGGGACGCCAGGGGTTCATCTTCGGGAGAGGCAACCAGCAGATAAGCGCAAAGGTTCTTCGGCGTGTAGGTCGGAGGAACATCTGGGTAATCGCTACTAGGAGGAAGATCCTGGAGTTAGATGCGCTTAGAGTCGACACTGGGGATCCGGAGTTGGACGCCGCTCTCAGAGGGTACGTTAGGGTTATAACAGATTATAACGAGGAGACTGTAATAAAAGTTATTTAATTTAAGACTCGGACTCCAAGAGTTTGCGGTAGGAGGTAGCATCTAGCAAAGAGGATACTTCGCTGGGATCCTTGGGACGTAGTTTGAAGAGCCACCCAGAGCCGTAGGGATCCTCGTTTATTCTTTCAGGAGACATATCTAATTCGGAGTTTACCTCCTCAACGATGCCCGAGACCGGAGCATAAACATCAGCAGTAGCCTTAACAGACTCCAGAGTAGCGACGACTGCGCCGCGCTCTACGGCAGTTCCTACCGAGGGGAGTTCCACAGCAACAATGTCATGAAGCTGTTTTTGCGCGTAATCGGTTATACCAACGGTGATCAAACCGGAAGCCTCGATACGGACCCACTCATGGGTTCGCGTATACCGTAGGTCCTCAGGTACATGGTATTCGCTGCTCATGGCGATCGCTTAGGGTAGAAAGGAGGTTTAACGATTTCAGCACGACGCCAAACCCCAGTTCGAACTTCAACAAGAGCGATGCCCGATGCGTTTGGAGGCAAGTATGCGAAGCCTATGCCTGCTCGTAGAAGGGGGGAGTAAACGCCGCTGGTGATGCGAGTGGTGTAGCCTTCGGCTAGTTTAACACGCGCTCCCCGGCGAGGAACGCCTTTTT
>QMWL02000023.1 GCA_003661605.2 archaeon | reverse complement strand
ACCTCGTCCTTGCAGCCATGCGCCCCTTTACGCCCCCTTTTCAGACTTGGTTCGTTCTGTGCAAAGGCACAAAAGCAGCTCGCGTAGAGGAAGGTGAGTCAATCCCCACAGCGTCATCGATGGCGGCACGGCCGCGGTCCTGGCGGTGCATGCGTGTGCCCTTGTTGCGGATATCGCGTTCCTCACCAACCTGGTGCTCCGTGTCGAACGCTAACCTGCCCTCACTGTGGAACACCGTTAGTTCGCGAGTAGGACGAAAAGCCTGAAGGCAAAGAACCTTGCTACGCGCGGTACTCTATGCCCTCCTCTAAAATGTGCGCTGCTTTGAGCGCCTTACGCCGCGCTTCTTCCGTTGTCTTACCGATAGCGAGCGCTAACCCCATCCGCCGCTCTGGATACGTGTATGGCTTACCAAACAACCGTAGATGAACACCTGGTATCTTAAGCGCCACATCGACGTGATGGTAAACAGGTCCCCAGGACCCTCCCTTCTCCGCAAGAACTACGTGTGCTGCTCCCTGTGCTAGCAACCTTACTTCGGGAATAGGCAGTCCAAGAATCGCGCGTACGTGAAGGGCCATTTCCGACATGTCTTGTGTCACAAGTGTAACCATGCCTGTGTCATGGGGTCGTGGCGAAATCTCGTTGAAGTAGACACGCGGCTTTCCACCCGCTTCCGGGTCAGATAATCGCACCATGATTTCACAGCCAAACAGCCCTAGACCAACCGGCTCGCCACCCGGTCCTTTAATCAGCTCACGAACGACCTTACCTGCCACCTCGTAGATCTGCCGCTCCACTTCTTCAATGATCTCGTTCGGCACGTACTTTCCGTCCCACTCCGACTGCCAGAGCGGCTCCCGACCCGGTTCCTCCTCCCTGTGCAAAGCACCACCATAGGCGTGTAGAGGGCAATCAGACTGCCCTGTGCTAGGGTCTGGGTTTAGAAACGGCTGCCAGCTTACGTGATAGTGGGATCCGACTCGAATGTGCCCGACAGGCTTCGGAAAGAGGACGTCGATCCGTTCATCACAGATGTATGCGGTTGCTAGCTCCGTTACTTCGAAGTCGAAGCGAATCAAACGCTCGACGATAACATGCTCACCAAATCCTCGTGCGTATCGGCGTGCATTTTCGTAAGCCTGTTCAACTTGCTTCGAACTCCAGACCAGCGTCGTTCCCAATCCCCCCGAACTCATGCGCGCTTTCACCAAACAAGGATACCCAACTTTTTCGCAAGCATCCTTGAGTTCGTCAAGGTTGTATGCAAACTCAAAGGGCGAGGTCGGCACTCCTACGCTTGCCGCAAGCTTTCTCAGCTCTATACGATCCATGGTGATCTTCGTGGCGCGCGCTGTAGGAATAACTCGGAAGCCCTCTTCCTCCAGCTCTAATAGCGCATCTGTGGCGATCGCCTCTATCTCAGGAACAATGACATCTGGCTGTTCTCGTCGAACCACCGCCTTTAGCGCATAGGGGTCTCGCATATCGATCACGTAGTGGCGGTGAGCCACTTGCATAGCAGGTGCCCCATGATAGCGGTCAACACCAATCACCTCAATACCAAGACGCTGCGCTTCAATAGCCACCTCCTTACCCAGCTCCCCGCACCCAAGTAGCATGAGCTTAACCGCTCCATCGAAGAGCGGGGTTCCTATACGATCGCGGTAGCGCACGAGCCCTCCGCTATACCTACATTTTACAGTTGAGACAGATAAGCTTATAAAAAGGCCTCTCGTTTAAGATGTTCAAGGTGAGTAGGGTTGACCCGGTATGATGTCAGGCAGATAGTGGAGGACTACAAAGCGGGGCTCTCCCTCCCGCAGATTCACCGCAAGTATGGTGTAAGCATTGCGCATGCATACGAAGTTGTTAAACGCGCAGGCGTAAACCGTTCAATCTCAGAAGCACTGCTGTTCAGACGAGGCGGTTGGCGCAAGCTAGTTCGCATCAACAGATCGATATGCCGCCTTGTTAGCCTACCTAGTTCCGTACTCCGGAAGGCTGGCTACGATCCGGAGGAGGACTGGCGTGCTGACTGGATTGTAAGAGGCAATAAGATGCTAGAACTACGGGTTAGTAAGCGAGGTCGGCTCAAGCTTAGCCGTTTAGGTCAGCGGAAAAACGCACCTGGCATCTGCCGCCTCATCAGCCTCCGCTCCGCGCTCTTAGTCAAGATAGGGCTAGACCCACGGGAGGAGCTAGAGGGTCGTTGGGAAGTGCGTGGTAAGCGTATCTTCCTCCACGTTCGCATCGCTTTATCCGACTAGAGGACAGTAAACGCCTAAACACGTAGCCACTCAGGCAGAGTGGTCGAACTCGGCGGTGTCTCCACATCGCTGACTGCTGAGGAAGTCGAGGAAGTACGCCGTCGTCTGGGTCGAGAACCTACTCCCGTAGAGGCTGGTATGATTGACATCATGTGGTCAGAGCACTGTAGCTACAAGAGCAGCAAACGCGTACTTCGCATTCTCCCCCGAAGAGGTCCGCGCGTTCTTGTTGGACCTGGCTATGACGCGGGAGTTGTTGACATTGGCGATGGGTGGGCAATCGCTTTCAAAATCGAAAGTCACAATCACCCATCTGCTATTGAGCCTTACAATGGCGCAGCTACAGGAATTGGCGGTATCGTACGCGATATTCTCGCCGTAGGCGCTCGTCCAATCGCGCTTCTTGACCCCCTACGCTTCGGAGACCCGCGGAAAAGCGACCACGCCAAGTGGCTACTGAACTATGTAGTAAAGGGAATCGCTGACTACGGCAACTGCATCGGTGTACCAACAGTGGGAGGGGACATCGAGTTTGACGAATCCTTTGAAACCAACTGCCTCGTTAACGTTGCGTGCATAGGCATCGTCCGAAAGGATCGCATTGTCAAGGGAGAAATGCGGCATCCTGGCGACATTCTCATACTCATCGGTGGTTCCACAGGGCGTGACGGCATTCACGGCGTGACCTTTGCATCTCGTCCCATAAGCGAGAGGTCTGAAGAGGACCGTCCAGCAGTTCAGATAGGCGATCCCTTCATGGAAAAGCTTCTCATCGAAGCCGTACTAGAAGTGCTTAGCACGGGCTACGTACACGGGATTAAGGACCTCGGTGGCGGCGGCTTAACATGCTGTAGCTCTGAAATGGCTTCAAAGGGTGGAGTGGGCGTCGACCTCTTTCTGGAAAATGTACACATACGCGAAGCAGGTATGCACCCCTACGAGTACATGCTCTCCGAGTCCCAGGAGCGTATGATGCTGGTCGTTGACCCCAAAGGCGTTCCCACCGTTCTTGGTATCCTACGCAAGTACGGGATTCCCTACTCTGTTGTGGGTCGAGTAACCAGTAGCGGGCGACTCCGCGTCTTCCTCCTCGGGCAGCTGGTTGCCGATCTTCCCCCTACAATCCTTACAGAAGTCTACGAACCGCCTCGGCGCGCAAAGCGTCCCGCATACTTAGACGAAATACGCCGTAAACCCAAGCCTCCTCCCTACCCCGACCTCGAAGACGCTTTTCTCAAGCTCCTCGCCTCCCCTAACATCTGCTCTCGCGCATGGGTATACCGACAGTACGATCACGAGGTCGGAGATCGTACGGTTGTAAAACCTGGTGACGGTGACGCCGCGGTCCTCCGCCTCTTCGAAGTCCCTAACAAAGCCATCGCCATAACCGCTGACTGCAATAGCAAGCACAGCTTTCTAGATCCCTTCCACGGAACTGCTGGCGCTGTTGCTGAAGCTGCTCGAAACGTGACCGCTGTTGGTGCCGTTCCACTAGCAGTCACCGATGGTGTGAACATGGGTAATCCTGAGAAACCCGAGCATTACTGGCAGTTCAAGAGAGCGATCTACGGGCTTAATTACGCTCTTCGTAGCCTTGAGATCCCCTGTGTCGGTGGTAATGTCAGCTTCTACAACGAAGACGAGCGAACCGGACGCGCCGTAAAACCTACTGTGTTTGTCGTTATGCTCGGACTTATCGAAGATCTCAGCTACGTCCGTACAATGGCGTTCAAACAGCCAGGTAACTACATCGTCGTAGTTGGACGCACGTACGCTGAGTGCGGAGGGAGTGAATACTTTGAAGAAGTACTGGGCTTTGTCGGTGGTCGAGTCCCTAAGTTCGTTCCAGAGCGAGAGAGGAGGAGCTTACTTGTTGTTCAGGAAATTATCCGTGCTGATCGCTGTGTCGCAGTACACGATGTTAGTAAGGGAGGTCTTGCTATTGCAATTGCTGAAATGGCGATTAAGGGTGGGTTTGGCGTAGATGCCGATGTAGCGCGCGCTCCTCGTGCTCGCATACGCATCGACGAGTTGTTATTCTCTGAAACCCACAGCCGCTTTGTGCTTGAATGCCGTCCAGACGATGTTAAGGCGGCTATTGCTATCGCTCAACTACGCGGCGTACCTGTTCGGGTTATCGGTCGGGTTACTACGGAGAAGTGCTTCGTCCTTAGGTTTGGCAAACGACAGCTTGTAAACCGCGATCTCGTAGAAATCTCCGATTTGTGGGAGCGCGCGCTCCCACGCATAATGCACGAACGCTATCCGCCTTAGTGTAAACCACTTTTACGTCAAGCAGTTTCACCGTGCCTTGCCTCTACTCAGAAGTCGAGAGCTTGCTGAAGTCACGTCGACCCAGCTGACTACTTTACTTATTGAGTCGGTTGTTGGTATTCTTCTCGCTTACCAAACCTCTCTCATTGAGCGCTTTCCACCGATTCTCCTCATTTTGCCTGCTCTTCTTGCACTTCGTGGCGATGTTAGTGGTGCACTAGCTGCACGTCTAAGCACGGGTCTTCACCTCGGTGTAATCCGCCCTTGGCGCTTCGACCGCGAGGTATTGAACAACTGGATCGGTGCCATTTTCGTAACCGTCATCATGACTTCCTCAATCGGCATTCTCGCGTACTTTTGGACGGGACAACAATACAGCCTTCCCATCCTAGTCGCTGTAACTGTCGCCGCTGGGCTCCTCGCCTCCCTACCTACAAACCTAGTCATAATGCTCATCGCTATGTTCACCTACTATCGCGGAATCAACCCTGACAACGTCGTCATCCCTCTCGCTACCTCGCTCGGCGACATCATAGGCTTCCTCGCGCTCCTAGCAACAATCCTCCTATTCCTCCCCCTACTATGAGCTACTACCGCGCACATCGAATAGCGTTCGAACAACTTCCCTTTGCTTTCCTCACTATCGTAATAGAAAGCCTAGCAGGTGGTATCCTGTACTCCGTTCACCACCAACTAACGCAGACCGCATACCTTCTGTTCATCCTCCCTCCAATTATCAACCTCGCTGGGGAAGCGGGGTGCATTTACGCGGCACGTCTCTCTACACGCCTACACTTAGGTCTTGTAGCACCTCGGATTAAGCACGCCTTCCACCTACGCGAAGCAGGGCTCGTTACTGCTTCAGCAACCGTATGCGCAACCGCGCTCGTCATCGTTGGTGCTCCTAACTTCATCGCAACAACCCCCTTGCTCATACTACTACTCGCGCCCTATACTGCAATCTACATCACCCTCGTAGCAATGATCCTACTCGCAGGATTAGTATCGATTCTCGCCTTCCTTCGGGGGCTGGACCCCGATAATGTATCTATCCCCGTAATCACCACCTTAGCCGACCTAGTCGGCGCTTCCGCTATTCTTCTTACCGCCTTCCTCCTCCTCAGCTAGCCACAGCAAGGTTTAATACGGTGCGTGAGAAGCAAAAGCGTCCTAATTGCAACGCATCCACTACAAACCTGCGGGTATTAAGGACCTCCTCGTGCGGCTCCGTGCGCTCACCTCCCTAATGGCCGATCTAGCCTACTCCTCCGTCCTCTTCAATGACCCCGATATCGCGGAAGAAGTTCTCGCCATAGAGGAGGAAATCGATAGGCTTCGCAACATCCTTCGCATGAACGCCATGCTAGCTGCACACGATGCAGAGGATGCAGAACAGCTGCTCGGCGTTCTCGAAGTTGCAGACGCAACCGACCGCATCTCCGACGCTCTCGCTGACATCGCTGCACTCACCATACGTAAGCGCATACACCCTATCTTCGTTCAGGCACTATCTGAGAGCGAGGACCGCCTCGTAAAGGTTGAAGTAGCTGAAGGTGCTCCTCTCGTCGGGACCAGCCTCCGCGAAGTTTACGATGCGATAGGGGCTGCTATTGACATCATAGCTGTACGCCGCGGTAAGCGCTGGGTTCTATCTCCAAGCACCGACTTCCGTTTCCGACCAGGAGACATCATCGTTGCGTGGGGCTCTGAAGCAGGAATCACACTCTTCCGTGACATGGCGGGAGGAGAGTCAGTGGAGCAAGCACTACCCGCACCAGATACCGAAGCCTCAGAACAACTCCGTCAGCTCCGACGCGTCGTTCTCGACCTCAAAGACCTGTCAGAGATCGCCGTCGACCTCGCCTACAGCGCCGTACTTTACAATAGCAAAGATATTGCAGAAGAGGTCCTGAAGTTAGAAGCACAGCTCGATGACCTTAGTATGATGTTCGCCGACCGCGTGCTTGAAATCTGCCCTCGTGATCAACCTCGTGCTATCGCAGGATTGCTTCAGATAGGCGTAGCTGCGGAAAGCATAGGCGATGCAGCTCGCAGCATCGCTAACGTCGTTCTTGAACTTGAGCCGCATCCTGTTCTTAAACTCGCTATCGAAGAAAGCCCCGACACCGTCTATCGCGTAACCGTAAAGCCTGGGTCCGCAATGGACGGGAAGGAGATCAGAGAGCTTAACTTACTCGATCTAGCAGAGGCCACCGTTTCAGCAATTCGCCGCGAACGCCGTTGGTTCCGTAACCCGTCTGAAGACTTTCGGCTTCAAGCAGGCGACGTCCTCATCGTCAGCGGTACTCGTGAAGGTGAGAAGATCATACGCCGTCTGGCGTCCCGTCCTGCTAAAGAGGTACGAAAGCGGGCTTCTCAGCCAGGTTAATTATCGGGATCGCTAGCCAGCCTCGTTTTATCGCATAAGCTATCTCTAGCTCCTCTTTCCGGGTATCCGTATCCGTCCGTACGAGGACATAGTTCCCCTCAAGCGGCGAGTCCGTTTCCAGGTAGAGAAACACTGGAAGCCCGTGGTAGCTACGAAAAGCATGCAACGTTACTACTGTTCCATACACATGCTGCCCATCTCGCTCGAAGTGAAGGATGAGTGGCATCTGAAGGGGCGTAGAGCCAAAGGAAGCTATTGCAGCCACCGCACGCGCAAGGTCTCGTAGCTCTCGAACACGAACGGGAACTACCTCTACTCGTACCTCCTCCCGCGTACCTTCTTGCTTGCTCATCCTGCAACCGCTTCCTTCAGCTCTTTCAAGAACTCCATCCCACGCTGTGCAACCTCGATGTGCTGCCCAGTAAAGCATCCTAGGCAAAGGTGTTCTCGTGGTGTTCCAATCGCTTCCACAAGCCCCTCTATGCTTAACCAGCAGAAGGTATCCGCACCCGTGACCGCTGCAACCTCCTCATCTGTAAGGTGTGCTGCAATAAGTTCGTCCCGCGCTGGAACCTCAACACCGAAGGGGCATGGAGCGATTAAACGCGGGCTTCCAATTCGTACATGTACCTCCTTTACCCCCAACCTATTCCTCAGCATGTTTACCGTATTCTTAGTTGTCGTACCTCGTACAACGCTGTCGTCGATAATCACGATCTTCTTACCCGCCACCGCCCTCCGTATCGGATTGAGCTTCAGCTGAACTCCAACCAGTCGCTCAAACTGCGTTGGTTTGATCGCACTACGGATACGCCTACCCGTTCGAACAAACCCCATGTGAATAGGCGTACTGGTACGATTTGCATATGCCATTGCAAATGGGATTGCGGTTTCAGGAACACCAACAACCACATCCGCTCCCTCAACTGCTGCTTCCTCCGCTAGCTTTTCTCCAATTCGCATGCGGACTTCGTAGACGCTGATCCCGTTGATGATGGAATCCGGTCTAGCCATGTACACGTATTCGAAAGCGCAGTAGCGGGGATTCGGCTCTGCAAATCGTTTGCGTTCGATGCTATATGGCGTAAACAGGTACGCTTCCCCAGGCTCTATATCGTGTTTGAAATCCGCTCCAATCACATCCATAGCGCAGCTCTCCGAAGCTATTACACCATAATCGAATCCAAAGCTACCGATTACGAGCGGCTTGAGCCCCGTGGGATCGCGCGCAGCTATCAGCTCTCCCCGCTCTGTAATTGCTACAAAAGAGAAGGTACCCACCACCTCCTCATGAAGTTCGCCGACTGCTTCAAGGGGATCGCTTTGTTGCAGCTTTCGACTCAACACCTCTGCCAAAACTTGGGCATCGCTCCACGCAGGCACGTCATACTTCTGAGCCAACTCCCTGTAGTTAAACACCCGACCATTCGTGCAAAGAACCAAGCGGACACCAGTTCGCGCAGAAACTGGCTGTATCAAACCAACCTCTTTCTCTGGGACGGCGGTAACCGCACCACACGCTACCCAGCCGGGGAGCTTCTCGAGGACCGATTCGGTAAATACCTGATCTACTAGACCAGGTGCCGAGAATCGGTGAAGCTGCTTATCCCATGTTGCAGCACCACACGTTTCTTGCCCTCGATGCTGGAGCGCCAGAAGCCCATAGTATGCGAATCGTGCCATCCGCCACGCCTCATCAAACGCGTAGAGCCCGATAACGCCCGTCCCCCCCCGTGACTACCCGCCACTTTTAATGCTCGGCTCCCTCGACCACCGCTTCTATCCAGAGGGACTGAATACGAAGCTCTTCCATCCCCGCTCGGCGAAGGACCTCATCTAGCTGTTCCAGAAACTGTCTGTAATTGTAGCAGAACAACTCCCACGCCTCCACATCCTCCTTCACCTGATCGAAGTACCGTACTACCGACTGCGCATAAATCCGAACGTAGAAGTAGCAGAGCCACCAGAGTTCGAAAAGCGCTTGTCTAACCTCGTCGAGAGTACGTGGAACCCTGCTATGAAACCAGCCTCGAATCGTTCGATGATAGTGGTCATACATTAAAGCCTGTAGCTCATCGACAGGAAGCCCTCTTCGCCTCACGATACTCCGTGCCGCGTAAGCACGTTCGTAAGCTATGGTATCAAAGACGCGCCAAAGACCCCACACCTCGCGACCCAGCTCCCTAATCGCGTCGCTCAACGGAGTGCGGTAAGCTTCGTTTGTGTACGTT
>QMWL02000022.1 GCA_003661605.2 archaeon | reverse complement strand
CTTCCCTTGATCCATTAACTTGTTTAAGACCAACATTATGTCCTGAGCACGTTCGACGGCGAGCGTGGGAATGAGCACTTTACCTCCCTCCTGAACAGCTTCTGAGATTATAGCAGCCAACTGTTGCTCGCTTTCTTCGCGTGAGGGCAGTACATCCTCAGGACCGCCATAAGTACTTTCAATGATTAGCGTTTCTACTCTAGGGATACGTGTGTAAGCAGGTTCAAGTAGCAATGTGAAAGCGTACTTAATATCACCTGTATACAGAATGTTATGCAGACCGGTTCCGATATGAAAGTGCGCCATTGCAGATCCCACTATGTGACCAGCGTTGTAGAGGGTGAGCTTGATGTCGGGCGCTATATCCACAACCGTCCCATATCGTAAGGGGATGCAGTGTAGAATAGCCTCCTCTACATCCTGAATGGTAAACGGTGCGTAGACACCGCGACGGCGAGCTACCTCCAGGTAGTCCTTTAGGAGAAGGTACATGAGCGGAACCGTCGGTTCAGTACAGTATACAGGGCCCTCATAGCCGTACTTGAAAAGCACTGGGAGGAACCCGCAGTGATCTAGGTGTGCATGGGTGATAACAACGGCATCAAGGTCGTCCAGAGAGAATCCGGCATAGTCGAAGCGGGGGTATGCAAGAGATGGATGCGCCGCGCCAGGGTTAATTCCGCAGTCTACGAGCACGCGGCTTTCATTTGTCGATACGAGCACAGCGGACCTACCGACCTGAAGCGCTCCACCAAGAAATGTAACTGTAATAGAGTCGATAATCTCCAAAAATCGATCACGAAAGACCCGTTGTCCGATAGTATTGAGTATTTTACGGCGTTTTTTGGTCTTTTTCGCGATTTCGTTCTTTTCTCTATTTCTTCCCTCTTCTACACCCCCTTCCTCGCAAGGACGAGCGGGTGTTTGCCCATATAGATGCCTGATAGCAGTGATCGTATAGGATGGAAGCGCGGGAGCGCGAAAGAGGCGAGGTTTCCAGCGCGTTACCTTCTGTATTTCTCGTAGAGCCTCCGTTCCGCGCATTATAACAAGCTGTGGATTTCTTGCCTCTATGATGACCTCACCAGTAGCTCTATCAAAAAGCACAGACACAATACCTACCTCAGGAGGGAGAATGCGGCGAACTTCTGCATCCGTCTCCCTTTCGCACATCCTTGCTGCATCAGATGTGCGGACAACGATGCGCTTACGGATTTCTTTAACGAGTTCTCGTAACCGTTCAGCGCCCTCACCCTCTAGCAGTACTTCAGGTCTTCTAACGTATACAGCAAGGAGCGGTCCCTCGAATTCGATGCTTTCTAGTTCAGCCTCCCGAGGAAACAGCTCTAGAATGCGCTGGCGAATCTCAGCAAGAGGAAGAGCCCCGCGGGACGCAGAACTACTAGGTCTCAAGTGAGCGATGAGAAGGGAGAAGAGGCTAAGAATCGCTGAGCTAAACCTGCTTTTTCTTCCTTAGATAGTTCAGTTATGCCATGATGGTCTACTATCACCACATCAAAATTGTCGCCAGTAGCTGCGTCTCGCTTCATTGCTGCAACAACCGAGCGCACAGCCAATGCAATTGCATCTTCCCGATTCATATCCTCCTTATAGCCCTCCTCAAGAACACCAATGGCGATGGGAGATCCAGATCCTGTTACTATGTATTTGTCAGGAACCAGCCCCCCGAAGATTTGAACAAGATACAGACCTGGCCCTTCTGCATCTACTCCGCCCACAATAGACTGCAGGATTAGCGGACCTCGGCGAGAGTACTGTGATAGTACGAGGCTGATTAATGATGCGATCGAGCGGATGGGCATAGGGCTTCTGTTTCTGATGCGGTAGAGTGTTGCTTCGTATCGGATGTAGTTGTGTACAGCTTGTGCATCAGCAACAGCACCAGCGACAGTCATGACCGCATGCTTATCAACAGGAAGGATCTTCTTGAAGTTCTTGTGAGCAATATAGTAACCTGCAGTTGCACGAGTATCTGCCGCAAGAATAACTCCATCCTTGAACGTAAGACCGACTGTCGTAGTCCCTGTTGTTAGAGCCTTCCCGAGCCACAACTCCTGTGGGTTCTTATACACCATTCCTCACCCGGAACAACGAATACTGCATCGGTATTTAATTATCTTTCTCACACTTGCTTAGACCTAGATTCTGGACGCTTATGGACTTCTAGAAACCGGATTTCGTTAAGATCAGGGATTAGCCGAAGTACGTCTTTGACAAATCCGATTTTCCTCCTTTGAAGGTCGGGGATGTTGTAAACTTTAGGAGAGAGCTGTAAGGTAGCGGAATCCTCCTCAATTACAATTTGCACATCACTCTGCTCTATTGGTTGCGCTAACCACTTCTTGAATAAGTAGAACAATTTATCGCTCAGCTCTTCGACTATCTTACGTACGGTAAGCTCGTAGACGAGCGTTTTACCAGCGAGATGGTGGTTGAAGTCAACCTGAACGCGACCGCTACCGACCCATAGAATGGTTCCTATCTGACCCTCGTATTCGATGGTCTTACCTACCTCTGGTTCGATGCCGTATCGTCGCAGGCGGCGCAGAGGTATTAGACGTACCTTGTTTGGATCGCGAGGACCAAATGCTCGTTCGGGCGGTATTTCTATTACCTTCGTTTCACCCTCGCTCATGCCAACTAGGGCCTCCTCAACGGCATCTAGCAACCAATGCTGACCGACAACTACCAGCATAGGTTCGTAGATTTGGTCTTCACGGAATATACCCGCCTCCTTCGCACGCTCTTCGATCGTGGTGTCAAACACTTCTCCAGAGTCCTTAATCGTTGCAATGAAGTCCAGTAGTATGAAGTCCCCCTTTTTAACTGGCAAGGAGCTGTGCTGCGTTTGATGCTGCTAAAGCATTTTCGAGAACAAGCTGTGAGGGAGGATGTACGAGCTTGAGCTCAAATGGCGTGTTGGGACGTTTGACAAAGTTCGCTTAGCGCTCCAACAGTTGAATGGAGTTTGCGTACGGGTTGAAGTAGAGCGAGACCTGTTCTTCAACCATCCCTCGCGAAACTTCTTCAGTACGGGGGAAGTTTTGCGTCTGCGACGTACCAATCGCGGAGTCACGTTAACCTACAAGGGAAGTGAACGAAGCGACTCCATAAAGGCGCGAGAAGAATATGAGATCAGAGTAGACGACTTCGATACTGCACTCAAACTTCTTGAAAAACTCGGTTTTTCGAGAGCACTAACATTAGAGAAGCGTAGGGAGGTGTGGTCTGTTCGGGGGATGACGGTTTGTTTAGATCAGGTAGAGGAGTTAGGCCGCTTTATTGAAATTGAAGGCTTCGCTAAGAGTTTAAGCGAATTCAAACAGGTTGAGTTGAAGATTAGAAAACTGGCGAGCGAGTTGGGTCTCGATCCGGACAAGGGCATTAAGGAGTCCTACGTAACTATGTTGCTTAGGAGGAAGCGTGAGCGAGTTTAACTAGTACTTGACCAGGAGTAAGTTCAATTAGCGCATAGCGACCGTGGGCTGCAGGACCAGGGTTCACCAACGTTACAGAACCAAGGGTGTCGATACCGGGGGATTCGTGTACGTGACCGCATATGCACAAGAGCACAGTTTTACAACGTTCTAAGAACTCACGTAGCGCGCGACTTCCTACGTGAAGACCGGACCTCACCCTATCCAATCTTGTAGCATAGGGAGGAACGTGTGAGATAAGCAGTTGCGGCTTATAGGGAAGTAGTGCTGAGAGTAGTCGTTGGATCTCCTCCTCACTAAACTCGAGGGGGGTATGAAACGGAGTATAGGTGCTTCCACCTATTCCGCCAATTACATACTCATGAAGTTGTGCGACACGCCCGTGTATATTTGTACCGAGCTTGCTGTACGATAGCGCAGCGGGAGGATCGCAGTTACCAGGTACGTAAAACAGCTCCTTTGTGCCAAAGATATCTATTAATAACATAAGAATCTTTTCAAAATTGTTTAGATTTAGATCGTAGGACCCTATGTCGCCTGCCACGATGACAGCATCGACCTTACCCACTTGCTCAGCTATGTTGTTGAGGTAAGAAGTGTGCCCGTGAATGTCTGTTAGCGCTAACAGACGCAAGCTTATAGCGCATAGCGGTTGGTTAGCAGATGTGTCTTGCGGTTCCCGCGCGTATCGTCAGGTTGAATGCACCAATGGCTATAGCAGATTTTGGAGGTGTTAGAAAAGAGGTGTTTGTAGGGTTTGTTCCTGATGTAAAAGAGGGAGATTATGTGCTTGTACACGCAGGTCTAGTTATTCAAAAGCTGTCTCTCGAAGAAGCTCGAGAGTTGATTAGGTTATGGAAGGAGGTCCTTGAAGCTGAATCGGAACAGTTTCTCAAAGAGTGATCCCTTACGAACTTGAAGGATACGTACGAGTAGATGCCCTTCAACCACCTCGAGCACGGCGCAGGAGGGTATTAAGGAACCGCCACCTCCACCCCAGACACCTGTAGCGGAACCGGGATTTAGAAGCAGAGTATAGTTATGAAGCTCGCAGAAGTCTTGATGTGTGTGGCCTGATATTAGAAGCTGAACATCCATACGTCTTGCTAGAGTTAGTAGCTGTTGTCGATTCCCTCGTGGAAACACTTGATGACCATGAATGAGACCTATGCGAAGGTCTTCCTCTACTTCAAAGACAGCTTGCGAGGGTAAGGGAAGCCAGTCCATATTCCCTTCAACGACGTAGAAGGTTTTGCCGAACGATCTTAGAGAGCGTAGAACAGGTTCTTCAGTTAAATCTCCTGTGCAAGCTACGATATCAAAGGGGGCGTGACGGGTAAGCCACACCTGTAGTAAATCAGGTATTTTACGAGCACGACTTGGTATATGAGTGTCACCGATAGCGAGGATGCGTATCATTGCGTAGGTCCTTTCCGCCGCTCGTACTTCATCGCAATGTAGCAAGCACCCTCTCGACTAACAGCACAGGGACCGACTGGCGTATTGGGTGTACATACTGTATTGAAAAGAGGGCACTCTTGCGGATAAGCGAGTCCTCTGAGAACCTCACCGCAACGACACCCAGGTGGAGGTTTGTAAGGAGGTATTTCACCTATTTCAAAGCGTTCAAACGCATCAAGATGTGAGAATTCCTTCTTAAATTGGAGCGCGCTGTTAGGCACCATCCCGATACCACGCCAACCCCCATCTGTTACATCAAATACCTCACTAAGCGCTCGCAATGCCTTGACATTACCGTCTTCGAGTACGGCTCTCGTATATTCTACTTCAACATCAAAGCGTCCCTCTTGCAGCTGTTTGAGGAGCATCAGAACGCCGAGTAGTACATCAATGGGTTCGAATCCAGCTATAACCATAGGTGTTCGATACTTGCAGGCGATAGGTCGGTAGGGTTTTGCACCAATTACTGTGGAGACATGACCTGGACAGATAAAGCCAGCTATACGCAACTCACCTAGTTGGAGCAGGTGCTCCATGACGGGGGGGATAAGACGGTGGACACATATGAAAGAGAAGTTAGGTGGAGGGTTACTGAGGGCTATGGCAGCAGTCGTTGGAGCTGTGGTTTCAAACCCTATAGCAAAATGTACAACCTCTTTCTCAGGGTATTTTTGCGCCAGCTTCACGGCATCCCATACACTGTATACGACTCTTACATCATGTCCTTGAGCACGTACCTCAGCTAGAGAGCGATTGATTCCAGGTACGCGAAACATGTCGCCATAGGTGGTCAGTATCGTATTAGGCAAGGTTGCAATTCGGCATGCGATTTCGATGTAGGATGGAGGGGTTATGCAAACAGGGCATCCTGGTCCACTCCGAACTTCAACGGAGGCTGGTAGAAGACTTCTGATACCAAAGTGAGTAACAGTAGCCTCGTGAGTTCCGCACACGTGCATCAGAATTACCTGATGTGGAGGCGCTAGTTCACGGATTCTTGCAACTATTTGGCGAGCTAAATAGGGGTCACGGTAAGCAGAAAATAGCCAGCTTAGCTCAGTAGTAGTCACTATAGACTTGCTAGTTTGCGGACTGCTGCAGCGAGTCCCTTCCCCACTTCCTTGAGGTAGCCAATTTCATACAATACAGCCTCCATGGCAGCGATAGTTAGCACTACGTCTTGAGGACCTATATTGCCCATACACCCGATTCGAAACACCATGCCTTTGGTTATGCCGATGCCGCCAGCTACTGCGATTCGGTATTTTCTCTTCAGAAGACCTCTAAACTTGGCATCATCGAAGTTGGGCGGATACTTCACCGCGATGACCGTATTGGAGCGGAAGGGTTCCTTGGCAAAGGGCGTCATCCCCCAAGCTTCCACAGCGGAGTAGATCGCTTGAGCGCAGAGGCGATGGCGACGAATTCTATTCTCAAGACCTTCCTCTAAAATCTCCGTGAGAGCGATATCCAGTGCGAACAATAGAGGTATAGCAGGAGTGAAGGGTGTTTGCCCACGCTCATCGAAGAACTTCTTGTATCGCGAAAGGTCGAAGTAGAAAGTGGATAGACCTTCTCGTTCAATAAGGCGCCACGCACGATCACTCACCGACACTAAAGCGATACCGGGCGGTGTTGCAAGGCACTTTTGAGCCCCGGTTACACACACATCGATTTCCCAGGGATCGACAGGTAGTTCATCACCACCGAGTATGGATATAGCGTCAGCTACGACTACTGCATCGAACTTGTGTGCGATCTTTGCAATTTGAGGGAGCTCACGTACAGTAACGCCTGTAGATGTTTCGTTGTAGACAATGTACACAACCTTAGTATCAGGGTGTTTCTCCAGGGTTTTTTCGATAAGGCTTGCAGTAGGGCCTTCACCGAGTGGTATCTCTATTCGGATAACCTCGCCGCCGTAGCGCTTGACTGCTTCAGCGACACGATCGCTGAAAGTGCCGAAAACGGGAACTACGACCTTGTCGCCTTTTCGTGTAAGATTCGCCACTGCAGCTTCAACTCCTCCCGTCCCTGAGGCAGCTAGAATGAACAAGTCGTTTTGCGTCTGAAATACCTGTTTTGCCTTCTCGGTTAGCTGCTTGAAGAAGGCTGAGAAGTCCTCGTCGCGGTGAGATACAACTGGTTTCGCCATAGCTAGTAGTGCTTGGGTAGATACTTCGGTGGGTCCAGGTATCATTAGTAGAGGTTCGCGGCGCATCGCCTGGTTCTCTAACTTTACTTAAAGCACATGCGACGAGCTATGTCGCGTAGACGTTCCACACCCCTGATATGGTCTATGTAGTTGGCAATGTACGGAGGTACGAGGGAACGCCAGTCTTTGCCCTCGATCATGCGCTTACGAACTTCGGTTCCAGATAGTACGCTCCGGTTAAGGGGAGGGATCTCATGAACAGTGAATCCTGCCTCGAGAAAGAGACGTTGTGTAAGGGGGTCGTTTGTATAGACTTCCTGAAAACGCGGAGTTAGGGACAATACGTGAGCAACCCATAAAGAGTGTACATGCAGATCAGGAATTGGTACTATGAAAACTTTGTCGAACGCTTTCAAATCCCTTACTACATGGTAAAGCATCTCCATACGCTCACCTGCAGTAAATGGGTTATCTAGGGTGTGACTGTATTGTGCGCTACCGATCCCTATAACGACTTCGTGGCATCTTTCGAGAACATAGCGGATGCAGTACACATGACCGTTGTGAACAGGCTGAAACCTACCGATGTAGAACCCGCGCACCTCCATAGTTAGTGTGCTTCATTTAGGCGCTTCCACTCGTTCTCTAGATTCAAAAGAGCGCGTTTAACAGCAGTGCCTAGGATGTAGCCACCTAGATCGGTTTTACCCACAACACGGTGACAAGGAACGATCGGAAAGAAAGGGTTATGCCGCATAAGCCACCCTACATAACGCGGTGAGACGCAGCATCGCCTAGCTAGCTCTCCGTAAGTTATGGTCTGACCTGGCCTCACTTCTAGGAGGTGCTGAAACACACAGAGAGCGCGCTCCTTAAACCCTAGTTTTCTCAAGACGCTAAGTATCAGGTCTGCATCCAGTAGCTCGGCTGGAGGGTTATGTTCTACGAACCATTCTAGACTAGGAGGGATCAAAGCTAAGCGTGGCTGAGAGACAGGTTTAGCGTTGATTGAGATTGATGGAGCGTATGGGGAGGGGGGAGGGCAGATCCTCAGAATGGCCGTAGCACTGGCAGCTCTAGCAAAAGAGCCTGTACGGGTCTTTAACATACGAGCTGGGAGAAGGCCTCCTGGGCTTAAAGCCCAACATCTTGCAGCAATACGAGCAGTAGCTAGGGTCTCGGGTGGGCGCCTTGATGGAGACAGAATAGGGTCGAAAGAGATCGTCTTTTATCCAGGTACTCCGAGAGGGGGTTCGTTCTCCATAGACATTGGAACTGCTGGTAGCGTAACGCTCGTCCTACAAGCGCTAATACCAGCAGCGCTTTTTGCGTCTGATCAGGTGGTAGTACGGATCAGAGGAGGTACAGATGTAGCATGGAGCCCTCCTTTTGACTACTTTGACAAAGTGTTTGTGCACGCGCTTCGCTTGTTTGGAGCCGATGTCGGCTTACGTCTCGTAAGAAGAGGGTTTTACCCAAAGGGTGGAGGACTTGTCGAAGCTAGGATTAAGCCCATTGATAGGCTTAGACCGGTGGTTTTGAAGGAGCGAGGACAGGTAGTTGCAATCACTGGAATAAGCTACTCAGCTGGATTGCCATCACATATTGTAGAGAGGATGGCGCGAAGCTGCGCCAGTACCCTTGAGGAAGCGGGATACCCCTCTCCGCGCATAGAGCGGCGAATGCATCGTTTAGGCTCAGAGAGCGGATCGGTCGGATGCGGAATTGTTGTCTGGGCAGATACTGAGTCAGGGGTGCGACTTGGTGGCAGCGCTCTGGGAGTTAAAGGAAAGTCAGCGGAGCAAGTAGGAAAGGAAGCTGCTCTATCTCTTCTAGTGGAGTTGGCGAGCAATGCTCCTGTTGATAGCCATTTAGCGGACATGTTAGTTGCCTACACGGCACTAGCAGATGGAGTTTCGGAGGTTGTCTGCAGCAGAATTACCAAACACGTTGTATCAGCAGTATACGTTGCGGAGCGAATCTTGGGCGTGAAATTCGAGATTGAGGGAGGGGAGGGGTCGTTAGGACGCTATCGAGTTCGGGGTTGTGGAAGAACGCGTGCATAGGATATTACGGCATCTAGCAACTCATCAACTCCTTCTCGAGTTAGTGAGGAGAATGCTATGAATGGATCCCCTACGGCCTTGCCGACTTCGTCTATTCTTCCCTCATCGACTAGATCCTTCTTAGAAAACGCGAGAATAATTGGACGATCTCCAAAGTGGTGTTTGATTTCCCTGTAGAGGTTTATCTGGTTTACAATCGGAAATCCGCAGGTCTCAGAGGGGTCTATGAG
>QMWL02000021.1 GCA_003661605.2 archaeon | reverse complement strand
GTTCCAGAGATCAGCCATGAAAACGTTGGACCTCCAGCGAGATAGCTAACGTAGGTGGCTATGCTTCGGAGAATGCTAGGGTTTCTAACTATGATACTTCCTGATGGTATTGGTGCAAGAGCGAATTTATGAGGATCAGCGGTCATGGACATTATCTGTGGAAGGCGGAAATCCCAGGGAGGGATTCCTAGAACCTCTTCTACAAAGGGGAGAATGAACGCGTAGAGAGCAGCATCAACGTGTATAGGAACGTCAAAGGCTTCACAGAGCTTGGAAAGAGTCCAGATAGGATCTATCGTGCCAGTACAGGTGTGTCCGACCGTAGCTACTACAGCTGTAACACGCTGGCGTTGAAGAACCTGCTCAACAGCATCCAGATCCATAGTGAAGGAGTCGGTGTGGGGTACGAGCTTAAGGGGTAGTCCGAGAAGATTACAGGCCTTTTTAACCGAGTGATGAACCAGATCACAAGCGATAACCATTCCCTTCCCACGGAGCTTACGGAGTGCCCAGAGAGCCACTAGGTTCGCCTCACTACCGCCAGCAGTAAGGCTTCCGTAAGGTCCTGGTGCGTGAAGGAGAGTGGATATCAGGTGTACTACATAGCGTTCTGCCAAGAGGGCGCCTTTACATAGACCAGGGTCTCCTAGATTTCTGTCCATCAGCTCAAAGAAGGTGCGTTGCGCGAGGGGGAGGGGGGAGGTTGTGATAGAGCCGAGAATCTCTCCTCTTCTATAAGAAGCATCAAGAGAGGCTAACAGGTGGAAGAAACGGGTGGGGGGAGGCTTACCTTCGAAAAACCACCTTGCTACCTGTTCAGTTGCGGGGACGGGGCAAGAGGATTGTTGCCTTACGCTTTCGTACGACAAGTGCAAATGCTGCAAAGACCGCTGAAAAGAAGATTATGGCGGTTAGGAGTAGCCATCTCGTTGAGCTTGTAAACCAGTTTGGTGAAACTTGCGATTCGATACTGCTCGGGGAGGATTGTACAGTATTTGTGCTATTCTCTACCATAGCGTCTCCTTCGAGAAGGTGAGCGCTTTCCTCGGTAGAGCTTTCGTCGGGTTGACTACTCGTTTCATTTGAATGAGAGGTATTAGTGTCCGAAAGAGGGCGTCTTACATAAAGGGTACGTGACGCTCTAATAGTATTTCCAGCGTAATCGTATGCTATTATGGAGAAAACGTAAACACCATCTTGCGTTGCATTAAACTCATAGAAGCCTGCGTCCTCGTTACTCACAGGAGTTGCATTTAGCATAGCAGCAACATAAAACAACCCGGATCCGTTATCCGAAACTGTCCATCGGATTGAGATCGTGTCACCCAAGTTTATAGTGGTCTCGTTGTCAAGCCCATAAATCGTAATCTGTGGCGGTTTTGTATCAACTCTAAAGCATGTTGAGGACATATTTTTTAGACCAGAGACATCAATAGCTAATATGCTTAAGGAATAGAAACCATCCGTTAAATTTAGCGGAATTGTATGCTTGAAACCGTGGTATACTCTAGTGTTGTTAATTAAAACCTCAAAGCGATCAATACCGAGGTCGTCCCAGTAAACCCACGTAATGTTAATCGTACTACTACTGATGTTTTGACGAAGATAGGGTTCGACGATCCTAACCAGGGGAGGAGAGAAAGTCTCCAGATCAGCACAAATCAGCTGATAATTCCCCACTGCAAGAATCTCAATTTTACTGTCTGCATCGATATCTGCTAGAGCTAACTGTCTATCAGTAGGATGCGGGAGAACGATGGTTCCCTGGACGCATCCTGTCCAAGCATCTAACACGTAGACACGAGCGTGAGCGGCCACGATAAGCTGAGGTGCAGCAGCACTTGTCCCTACCGAGAGCGCAACAGGAGGTACGCGAATTGTAGCATTTATGGAGGTCGTCCATACGATGGAGCCATTATCTCCGTATAAACAAAGAAGTGATCCATTGTTTAAGGAAATAGCAATAAGATGGTTCGTTCTTGAGAGAGGATTCTGATGAGGCATAGGGTAAACAACAATTCCTGTGATAATTCCATCTACATGCTTTGACCATAGTGTGGCGCCTTGGCTTATCAGATTTAGGCACCCTGATTTGTCAGCGATTATTACATAGTACAAGGTAGCAGTTCCGCTTTCTGAGGGTCGGTGTATCACGATCGGGGGAATGGCGATGGGGGCTGCAGTACTGTATGACCACAGGAGACTTCCGTCCTCTCCAAAGGCGAAAACTGAGTTGTTTGAAACAAAAACAGCTAACGAGGTGTTTCCATTGAATGACGATTGGAGAAAAGCTAGTGCAGGGAGTACTGAACAGTAACCAGGAAGTTGAAAACAAGCTATGACCTGTCCTGAGGTAGTGTCGAGGGTGAGACACCATCGGTCCACGAATACAAAGGCGGTATCAGGTGTTGCTTGAAGAAGCAGAGAGGGGTTTGAGACAGATTTCTGAAGAGGTTGAACGTACTGCCAAATAGAGTTTCCAGCTTCGTCGAAACACGCTACCTTTATGGAGTTTTCATCGTTCAGCGTAGCTACAAGAGTGTAGATCTGGTTGCCACGAACTACAGCGACAGTTGCACTAGCTAGGCACTCCCATGTATCGAGTAGTGTCCTGTTGGTGGCATCGATCATAAGTAGGTGGGTAGTATTGTGAAGAGAGACTGCATACGTGCGCCTCCAAGGTACGATTGTAGAATAATTACAGAGGGTATTGTTCAAAGCCCAGCGTGTGTTGTACGTACCTAATGGAAGCGTAGAGCAGCTGATTTTAAACCCGGTATTCGAAAAATCGTAGCGTGGAGAAGGCCAAAGTGCATCAGATGGAGAGGCTAAAGTAGCAATGCTAGGTAATGATAGACAGGTTATTGAGATAAGAAAAGCTAGTGTTACGATGTAAGGTAAGCGCATCCACTAGTGTTGGGAGATAACAATTTAGGACGCAATCAAGGAACACCGTAATGCCGCCCCGCATTGAAGCGTATAGCTTTGGTCGCATGAGAGTAGATGGAAGGGAGTACTCGCGAGACTTAATCATACTACCTACAGAAATTCAACCAAATTGGTGGAGAAAGGAGGGACATAGCTTGTGTGTGGAGGATCTTGAATACGTTATGAAGTACAATGAACAGAACCCGCTGGAGGTACTTGTAATTGGTACAGGATACATGGGTTGTATGCGTGTACCTTCTGAAGTTGTTAGAGCTATCGAAGAAAGAGGTATCAAGGTGATTGTAACTGACACTCGGAGAGCTGTCGACCTATACAATCAGTACGCTAGTTCGGGGAAGCGAACGGCGGGCGCCTTTCACCTTACGTGTTGAGAGAGCAACTTAACCTAATATCGGAAGATCTTCGTGGAAAGCGAGTTTTACTTGCTGTTACAGGGAGCGCAGCAGCATTTCTTGCACCTATGATTGCAAGACGACTTCGTCGATTTGCTGCAGAAGTGGTGTCAGTCATGACGCATACAGCGGCTAAACTCATAGGACCCGAGCTTATGAAGTGGGCTACAGGTCACTCGGTTATTACTGAACTTAGTGGGAAGGCAGAACACATTCATACGGCTCAGGAAGTCGATGCGGCCCTGGTAGCGCCATGTACAGCAAACATGCTAGTGAAGATGGCATTAGGTGTCTGCGACGATCCTGTATCCACTACTATCGCTGCGGTTAGGGGGGAGGGAAAGCGCGTAGTTGTAGCGCCTGCGATGCACCTGGCTTTATTCAGAAGCCCCACTACGCAGAAGGCTATCAATAGTCTTAGAGAACAGGGTGTTATTGTAGTAGAACCAGTTGTAGAAGAAGGAAAGGCAAAGCTGGCTCCGGTGGAAGAGATTGTTGATTGGGTTATACGCGTTCTACAACCAGATGATCTTCGATCCCGACGTGTCGTAGTAACTGGAGGACCTACCCTAGCCCACATAGATCCTATTCGAGTGATAACTAACAGAAGTACAGGAGAGATGGGAGTTCTAATTGCACGCGAGGCGTGGTTGCGGAAAGCGGATGTAGTTCTTGTACTAGGGCCAACCCTACTTACTCCTCCTCGCTATCTTGGCGTTGCGCACGTACAGACTACAGAAGACATGATACGGGAAGCACAGTTCCTTACAGAGAAGGGATGCGATGTGTTTATTGCTGCAGCCGCTCCTGTCGACTATACGCCAAAAGCTCCACGAGAGCAGAAGATTCGCACCTGTGAAGAGAAGACGCTAATGCTGGAATTACAAGCACTTCCGAAGGTTCTCGATCAGGCGCTTGGGCGAGCGAGGCTTGTAGTTGCTTTTAAGAGCGAGTGGGGTGCTTCTGCAGAGGAACTTATCCAACGTGGAAGAGAGCTTATTGAAAGAGGAGTAGACGTTGTTGTAGCTCACGATGCTTCACAGCCAGGTGCTGGATTTGGAGAGGCAAATCTATACGCCGTACTCGTTACAAGAGATAGGGAAGAAGAGCTAGGGCTCATTAGCAAGCGTGCTCTTGCTAAACGATTAGTAAGCGAAGTAGTTAGACTGCTAACCTAGCGCCGTTTTCTCCTCCGACGGGGCTCGGAAGGGGGGTGCTGAACGGCTTTTTGGATGTCCTCCAGGATTTCGAGAATTCTCTGTTGCATTTGATACTGTTTCTCCAGTAAAGATCTTAGTTCGTCGAACGCCTCTTTAGAAACACCCCCTGATTTGGTGATTAGTTCGGACACCTGACTTTGAAGTGCAGAAACTTGTCCAGAGGCAACGCTGATAGCGTCGCTTAGTCGATTAACTACACCTCTAAGAGCCACAACTCCTTCAGCAAGTGTTGGGAGTCGAGATAGAGGTTTTTGAAGCTCAGTTAGTCGTTTTCTTAGCTCATCTACGGATTCCCCTATCTTGTTGATTGATTCATTAACAGTTTGAAGGAGCGATTCGGTTCTAGTCAGAGTGTTTTGCAACTCTTCGGGCATCTCGCCACCAACTTGCTCTTGCAGCCGAGCGATGGTCTCAGTTATCGTCTGTATTTGAGAGGATAGGGAGTCCATAGAGCTACGAACCGTATCAGGGATCTCTGAAACTTGCTTCATTACAGCGATATCCTGTCGCAGGTCTTGGATTAAGTCAGTAATAGCCTGAAGGCGCTCGTATGCTTCACTAATCGGTGTGAGAAGATCCGGGGAGAGGGCTGAAGATATTTCTGATATACGGGATATGGTATCGTTCAGGCGATCACGGAACTCGGATATTGTTGAGCGTAGGTCCTGGAGTTGTTTTGAAGAGGTGCTTAGCTCTCGGATCGTGCTTGATAGTGAAGGTACTTCGTCAGCTAACACAGCTGCACTCTCACGTAAAGTCTGTAGTAGTTCTTGTAACTCGATGGAGGGCGCTATGCTTTCTTGGATTTGTTGCAGAGTTTCTCGAATCTGTTCAAGTAACTTGTGGCTGTTGGTAGAGGCAGCAGCAAGCTGTTTGATCTGATCCTGAATAGACGAGGAGACGTTGTTGATCGTATCTACAGTTTCTGAAAGCTGGTCTCGGAGCTGTTGCAGTATTTGAGGAAGAGCGCTACTTAAGTCGGGTATCTTGTCTATAGATGAGTGGATGGAGGAAAGTAGCTGCCTAACGGTGGAGAGATCCTCCCGAAGGTTGCGTATCCCCTCCTGTTCTGTGGGGAGTTGCGAAAGCTTTCCGTCTATCTGCTCAACAAGGTCGCGCACAGCAGAGAGCGAATCAAGAGCCGACTCGGAGAGGTTTGCGAGCGCTTCTTGGACAGAAGTGATTTGCTGTAGTGCATTGCTGAGGTTGCTGCTAATTGCTCCCAGATTTGTTTGTATTTGTGCTATCTGTTCTTCGCGTGAGCGTAGGGACTGCTCAAGCTGTTTTCTCCAGTCATCAAGCTCGCGGTCGAAGGACTCAACAACGCCTCTTACCTCACCTAGCGAAGAAAGAAGGTTTGTTGCCAACTGGTTAAACTTCTCTAGGGCATCGAGAATCGACAGTAGGCGCTCGAGATTCTTGCTTACATTACTAACACTAACGAGAACTTGGCGTTGAAGCGTTGAGAAACTCTGTAGCTGAGCAGTGATTTTACCAGGACCAGCTTCTTCGAACTGATACGTAAGTGAGGTTTCGAGATCGTCAAGCTTCCTGATCAGGTTGTCAAACGAGGAACGAATTCGATCCAGCATTTCGCTTAAACTAGTGTCTAGTGCTGGTTCGACTCTGGTTCTGAGGATGTCGAGAATGGCGTTGACACTATCCTCAACGACGTAGAGACGCTCCATCAGATCTCTTAACAGATGTTCGGAGTAGCCCATCGTTACTCGGTATACAATCGCTTAGAGGCAGCAGGTCGTACCTTGACTACTACAGCGTGGTGGAACTTCGGCGATACGAGAAGACACTCACCTCGACCCAAAGAGGTTACAGCTTGCCAGAGGGCTCTGGGAACTCCACCTGTGGAGCGTTGTACGACTTCGAGGTTTTCAGTAGAGCTTATTCTATGGATAAACCGAGTGTTGCAGAGTTCAAATATCTCGGTAGGAAGGTGAGCGGGTTGTTGTGAAACGAAGAAGAGGCAGATGCCGCGTTTACGACCTCGGCGAGCGAGTTCGAAAAGCATGGTTGCAGTAGCTATCATCCGCGTCTTACGGGATTCGCTAATGAAGGTGTGCGCCTCTTCGAGAACTATCCCTATACGCGGTGTGTCTGGATTACGCATTTTGTATTCGAATAGTTTTTTCAAAATGTACGCAATCACGATGTTGCGTAAGTCGTCGGTTGCTTCGCTTATGTCAACGACGGTTAGTCTGCCCGCCTTTACGATTTCTTCAATAGCAACAGTCTCCGCCTCTTGATCGAATATTTTCAGGTCAGATAAGTAGTATAGTTTGGTTAGCAAGGAAGTGTATATTTCACGGAGGTACTGGGGGAGGTCGGGGTTTAAGACGGGATTGAGCTTCTTTTTGATCCGTTCGATGACGTCAGATAGTCGATAGGGCATCGCCTCCGTTTCTTCGAAGAAGTAGTCTTGCTGAACGGTTTTAAATCCGGATGAGACTTCTTCTATCGCGTCTAGCAGAGCTACACGGTGTAGACCGTGAACGTCTACGATCTCACAGAGAATGTTCTTGTCTATATCTTGGAATGGTATTGTGAATCGTTGCGCGTTTTTTGCAAGGGAGCTGCATGGGAACGGAACGAGAACTCTGAAATCGGATACCCCCTCGGGTTTATACCCAAATTTAGTGAGCAGCCCATGTAATATGTCAGTTGGTTGATCCATCGCAACGTACTCACCTTCTACGTCGAAGCAGAGAACTGCAAAATTTCTTCGGAGGCATTCCTCCACGATAACTTGAAGGGTGTTGCTTTTTCCAGCTCCAGTGGTTCCGAAGATAGCGACGTGGCGAATTAGTGTTGATGAATCTAGCTGAACCGGTACCTCAAACTGGGTTGCGAGCCGACCGATGTAGATGTCGCCAAGGCACCCGATGTACTTACCTACGGTGTTGGGATCTGCACGCTGAACTTCTCGGTTGGGAGGTGGACGACTGAATACGCCAGTTTGTCCATCGGGTGTTAAGGTAGCAACAAGCTCGATGACAAAGTACGTTCGATCATCGTTCCCTTCCCGTACTGTGTAGGGGCCGTCAATGACTCTACCGATGAAAGTTCGATCACCATCTTCGATTGTGACGTAAGTGCCGCGAGGAATCTCTGCAACCTTCTCTGGAAGCGCGCGCATGAAAACCTCATTGGGGTGACCTCCGAGGTCTCGGTCGTAGACAGTAAAGCCGAGTACTTCACTTTCACTCATAGGCGTCGCCACCTAATAACTGCAGCCGCGACTTTTTGTTTTCTCGCATCCACAACCACAAACAAGAATGCCTTCCGCGTTGACGCAGCTACGCGCCCACAGGCGAGTAGATCGGCGACGTAGAGACGATCGGTTGGTTTAACGACTCGAGCAACGAGAGGAGCATGATCGATGCCGGGTCCTTTCTCATAGATAGCGAAGTCGTTTCCAAACTTGACGCCTGACTGTACTATCCAGCCGTGATCGCGAAGCCATGTGTAAGCAAGGAGCTTTTCATCGAAGCGGTCGATGAACTTTCGAGCAAGAGATTCAACCTCTTTGGGGAGTAGCGTTCCTCCACCATACTCGATGACTAGCTTGCCCTTCTGAGCAAGGTAACAGGCCTCTACTAGATCAAGTATGAAGGGCTGTCGCGTTTGCGAACCCATTCGAAACTTGGGCTCACCTATGGGTCTTCCGAAAAACCCTTCTTCAAAGAGACGAAGTCCATCTACAGGATTTTCTACAAAAACCCACGATCCTATTAGACGAGCGTGAACAGGGTTGTTCACGTTAGGCTAGGGATAGAAGGAAGAATAGGTTTGCGATCTCTGCTGCATCTCTCGCTCTATCTGCGATAGTTTCGAGTATTTCAAGAAGCTCCTTAGTGAGGAAGAGCGTAGCTAGATCAAGAGGTGCGGACTTACTTTTCCGGCTGCGCTTAGCTTTAGCGGAGGGTATGTATATCTGGGTGAAAAGGAGTTCGCGATAACGTTCATCGACGCGGTTTTCTGCGGTATCTACTTCCTTGAGAGCGTCAAGGACTCGTTCGGGGGTGCCGTAGCACATCGCAAGTACAGCTTCCTTCAACTTTGTTAGAACGGTGTTAACATCGTCTACCATCGGGAGGATTGCTTTACCTATGTCATCAGATAGTTGTATCTTGTGTTTATGTGCCATGTATACACGGTATCCAAGACCCTGGGCTTGATCGACAATTTCCCCTAGTTTATGAGTAAGGGACAGAAAGTGTTCCCTTCCAGTTAGTAACGCACCTGCTCGAGTTGCTTCACGGTATGCTCGGCGCTTTAGCTGATCGGCTTGATCAACGTACCTAACTAGGTTTCGAATACCCGATAGGATCTCTGATTCCTTGGATTGTTTCTTGAAGTACTCTTCAAGGATCGGCTTGAGTTCAGCTACCGCAAGCGACGTGATACGAACTAGCTCGCGGACTATGGTCAGTACGCGTTCCCTTATGTAGACACGCGGAGGAGCGGCTACCACTGTTCGTATAGTAAAACTCGCGAGGGTAGATTAAGGTTTCTATTTGATAGTCTTTACAGGTTCGCCGAGAGAATGGAGTGGTACGTCTTCGTAGATAAAGCGCCGTATGCTATTAGGTAGCCGATCTATCGGTACGCGCACCTGTTCCCATGTATCACGGTCGCGAAGAGTAACTGTGTTGTCCTCTAGAGTCTGGTAATCTATGGTTATGCACAGAGGTGTTCCTATCTCATCGGCGCGTACATAGCGTCGACCAATTCGACCAGATTCATCGTACTCGACCTCAAACCCCGCTCGTAGCAGCAGACGGTAGACCTCCTGTGCCTTCTCTGGAAGACCGTTTTTTGAAACAAGCGGGAGCACGTGCGCGTGGATAGGAGCTACGCGACGAGGTAGTGCGAGAATTACGCGCCCATTCTTTTTGCGAATGGCATACTCG
>QMWL02000020.1 GCA_003661605.2 archaeon | reverse complement strand
TTCTTAAGGAAGATAGGGTATAAGCGGGGAGTTGTCGAGTAGGGAGCGGCAGAAGGTGCGGGTAGTTCTGATGGACTTCGTGTACTCGGCGGAAAAAGAGCAGCAGATCCGCGAGTACCTTCGTCGACGCGGTATAGAATATGATGGTCCGATCCGCATCTATGCAGGGCATCCGCTCATTGAGCTAACGCCGGAGCAGTACCGGACGCTTAAGCGGAGCTTCGAGTTCGGTCGCGTTATCCGGTGCATCAAGTGGAGGGACGAGGTAATGCTGGGAGAGGACCTGGTTAAGAACTTCTGTAGCGCGGACTTCCGCAGCTGCCCCTTCTTTAACTACGACGCGCGCGCGGAAATCGAGAAGCGGGTGTTCTGGGAGTACGTTACAGAGCAGCTAAAGAAACGGCAGCGGTAGCTACTGTAAGCGTAAGGCTTTCCGCGAATATGCAGCGTAGATGGCAGCGACGAGAGCAGTAACGAGAGCGAGGGACGCAAGAACTACGGGAACTACATCTCTTCGCGGTCCTAGAACTTCAAACTCTACCTGATCCACCGCAGTATTACCAGCTCTATCGAAAGCAATCACCTGAATAGTGTGAGTACCAGGTTCTAGGTGGAGGAGCACCCCCGTACCGCTTCCTGAGAACACAAGCTGTTCGTCAACACGCACTTCGACGTGATCGAGGTTCAGATCAGATACGTTCCACGTAACAAGTACAGTAGCTGTTTGAAGAACAGCGTGTTCTTCTGGATATGTTATTGTAACTGAGGGCGGTACTGTGTCTATGGAGAAGGATACTGATGTTACAGCGACGTTCCCCGCTGAATCGATTGCACGGATCGCAACCTCGTGCTGTCCGTCAGCTAGCGTAACCGTATGATTTGTAGTGTGGGTGACATCCATCCACTGACCACCGTCTATGCGGAGCTGAACGCTTACGATACCGTCCAAATCGCTGACCGTCCATTCGATACGTACACGGTTGTAGGATAGAATGGATCCTTCGGTGGGATGAGAGATGGTAACCTGGGGAGGCACGGTATCCACAGTAAAGGACGTGCAAGCAGTTGCAACGTGACCTGCGTTATCGTAGGCGCGTACAGTTACGGTATGCAGGCCATCAGGTAGTGTAACGGTATAGCTGGTGAGCGATCCTACGTTTATCCAAGAACCTCCGTCGATGCTAATCTGGTAGTACGCTATGCCGCTTAGAGGATCGCTTGCTGTCCAAGCTACAGTAATGGTTGCGGTGTTGAGAAAAGCGTTCTGCGTTGGATAGAGAATCAGCAGCTCAGGAGGTGTTGTATCGACTAGGAACTCGATCCACGTGCGTGCAGCGTTGCCAGCCGCATCGGTAGCAGTTACTGCGAGAATGTGCCACCCATCGGTAAGATCGGTGAGCGTGTAGGTGGTATCGTTTCCTGAGAAACCTAGGTTACCGTCGAGGAACAGCGCGTAGAAGGTAGGAGACGTGTCCGCAGCATACCACACGACCTCCACCGACGAGGTTCCAACCGTAGCGTAGGGAGAGGGGGATAAGATAGAGAGGTAGGGGGCAGTTTTATCGACGAAGAAGGAGACGATTACACTACTGAAGCGTCCCGCCGCGTCAACTGCACGAATCGTAGCAGAGTACTCGCCTTCTGTAAGCCAGCCTACGTATATGTAAGACATGCAGCCGACATCCATCCACCCACTCGACCACGTAGAGTTAGAAACTAGTACTGAAAATCCGTCGATGCGTGTGTCGTCCGAGGCGGTCCAGTAGATAACAGGGTGATCTACAGGGAGAGCGCTACCGTTTGAAGGAGAGAGAATAGAGATCGAGGGAGGAAGTAGGTCTACTCCAACGAGAGTAGAAGCGGTGAAGTTGTAACGCCAGTACGTGCTAGGCACGTAGTGCTGCATTACGACGCGGATAGCCCACCAGCCAGAGCCTGTGTCTACAGAACAGTTACGTGTCGTTGGTGGAAATTCACCAGCGAAGCTCTCGTTTGCATAGCAGAAGAAGCTAAGGATGTGAGAGTTTGAAATAGGAGTGCTCCAGTAAACTCGTACGAGGGAGGAGGTTGTGATAGAGTTGTTAGTAGGTGAAGTTATTGCCACCCATACGACGAGTGGGTAGGAGTCAACCCATCCAGCGGAGGCGTTTACGGTAAAGGCAGCATCTCCGATTCCATCACCGTTTGCATCACAGCGTTGTTGCCCCTGATTGGGGTAGTCGCTCCAGTAGTTACCGCCTGAATAAGGACCGCCTACGATGTTAGGCTTAGAAGCGAGTTCTGTGCTCCACGAAATATCGTAGCAATCGCCGTACGATAGAACGTTGTTAGTGTTAGAGAACAGGTTGTCATAGAAGAGAAGCGAGCTACTGCCGTTTATCAAAACCCCTATGTAGGAGTCGATTAGGATGCAGTGTGCTACCTGCGATCGAGTACAGTTGTCGATAACAAGTCCGTGTAAACCAGCGTCCATTATAGTGTCGTTTGAAAGAGAGACGCGGTCTAGATGCTTTAGGACCAACCCCTCAGAACCTCCCTGAACCACGTTTTCGTAGAGAGTGATGTTGCCCGCGCGCAGGTTAGTAGTGCCAGAGATGTAAATCCCATAGTTTTCAATGCCAGACACAGTATTGTTTATCAGGCATGTATTGTTGACCAACTGAGTTACGATGCTACCGCTAACTATGCGGAAACCATCTCTCCCACCTGTAATGTTGTTCCCGATGTAAGTAACTTCGCCACCAGCAGATTGGTATACGCCAGTACTGGTAGGAAGTAGTGAGCAGTTAGTAACCACGGTTTTGGCGCAGTTGTAGCCGAGCCATACACAGAACGAAGCGCTAGCGGTAACGTTGACGATAGAGCAGTTTCTAGCGTTCCATAGGAAGATCGCACGCTGTCCAGCGGTAATTTGAGCATCATGTAATCGGTTTGAGAACGTAGAGAAGGCATAAACGCCGAAGTTTGACACTTCTATCCGAACCCCTTCCACACGATTCTTAGAACCGTATTCTATGTTGATACCATTAAGACAGGTTCGTATGTCGACTAGGGAGAAGTAGCAAGCGGTACAGGACTTTGCGAAAATCCCGTAATCACAGTTGATGACTGTACATGCAACAATGGAGACGTTTGCTGAATTCTCTAAACGGATACCATGGGTGTGGTTTTCAAGCTGTAAGCCTTGAATGGAGAGGCACGTTGCTACGTTAGATAAGAAGACTCCCGGATTGCTGTTGTTGCCCCACAGGTAGCAGTTTCTGATTATGAAGTACTTGGTTATGCTCGAGCCGTCGGGATCTGTTACGTTGATAGCGGGGCAGAGGGTTGAGTTGATTTCCCAGCCTTCGATGATGTAGGGGTCGTCGAGCGTCCCGCTTCCTGGAAACCCGTATTGAGTGAAGTTGTCATCGTGCGTTATCAGGATGGGAGGGTGTGGTGTATACTGACCGCGGACTGAGTGAGGATTGAGGAGAAGTACGAATATGAGTAGAAGACCGAGAGCAGCGAGTAGTGAGGTGCGGTACACCAGGATACTCTGAAGGCGTGTTTTAAAGGTAAGCATTTAGACCTGAGAGGTTTCGCGGCGGGTGGAGGTTCAGCTACTGGCGTTTGATAGCTTTGGAGCGCGTGCCATGTGTGTTGCTGTTGAAACGCGTAGTCTTAGGCTTGTGATCGATCCTGGAGTCTCCCTAGGTCCGTGGCGAAGTGGCTACCGACCCCATCCTCTTGAAGCAGCAGCTGCACGGCAGATGTGGCAGCGAATTGTTCAAGCTGTCCGAGAGGCGGATGTAGTGGTGGTGACGCACTATCACTACGATCACCACGCACCTTGGTTTCCTGAACTCTATGATGGTAAGGAGTTATGGCTGAAGGACTTTGAGCAAAACATCAACCCTAGTCAGCTGCGGCGCGCACGATTTTGGATGCACGTGCTCGAAGACGCTGGAGTAGAAGTACGGGTTCGAAAAGCAGATGGAAAGCGATTTCGACGAAGAGGAACGAGTGTTAGCTTTTCCCCGCCTCAGCCACATGGGTATAGCGACCGGCTCGGCTTCGTAATTCAAGTTGTTGTTGAGGAAGGAGGAGAGCGTGTTCTCTTCACATCCGATATCCAGGGTCCCGTCGTTGCTGAGCACACACGCTTTATTGTCCGCCGACGACCTGATTTGATCATCGCCGACGGACCTCCTACCTATCTTGTAGGAAGCCGTTGGCCACAGCAAGCACTTACAGTCGTTGAAACCCAGCTTCTTGATCTCCTCAAAAACTTGCCAGACTCTTCAGTAGTCCTTGATCACCACCTTGTGCGCGATGAAGCGTTTCGAAACCGCCTAGCTCGCGTATACGACTTCGGTGAAGGACGTATATACACTGCTGCGGAGTTTGTAGGACAAGAAAACCAGTTACTTGAAGCACGGCGTCCCCGTCTCTTTCAAGAGCATCCCGCTGAGCCGATTTATGGTATTCGGGAAGCTATCTTCGGAAGAGAGGCATTTAAGCGGATACAAAAGTTGCGTAGGCGCTTCGGAAGCGGGAGAGAAGAGGGAGACTAATCGCTTGTGGTCATAAAACCCTAATAGAGTCGCGTGCTAGATGCTTGCGGGATGACGACGCCTGCATCGTCTGAGCGGTGAAGAAGGCTTGCCCTCCACGGACCGCTACCTGATGTTCTTGCTTAAAACTTGCATCGAGAATTTATTGCGTTCGCCTCTGCCTTCGGCGCAGCAGGAGAGCGATCGCTGCGATGATAGCGGCGGCAACAGCGCTGATGAGTATAGGCAGTATGAACGGCACTAAAGTGGGAGCAACAGAAGCGGTAACCGAGACAACCACCGATGCGACAGCAGTATGTCCAGCGAAGTCGGTTGCTACGAGGCGGATGATATGGATCCCCTGAGTGAGGAGGAGGGTGTAGCTAGTGGTTGTAGGATCGAGGTCAGCAATATGTGTATCGTTAAGGTACAGGGACACAGTTTGAATGCCGATGGAGTCGTCAACACGCCACTCGATAGTGAGGTTTTCTTCCGAGACGCTGCTGTGGTTAGTGGGAGCGAGTATCTGAATGAACGGTGGTGTTACATCGACAGCAAAGGTGAGCACGACCTCTGACGTATGGTTCGCGTAGTCGCGGGCTATCGCTCGAAGAGTATGCCAGCCCTCAGGCGCAAGCACTTCAACAGAGTCAATGTCCTCAGGGTTAAAGATCGTCTTAACCTCGAATCCATCGATTGCTAGGCTAAGTTCGGCTACGCCATATGCGTCAGAAAGCGTCCACGCGACCATAATCGTTGTGGAATTTAAAATGGAACATTCTTCGGGATGAGTGATCCGAAGGGATGGTGGGGTGAGGTCGACAGTAAAGTAGGTTGTATCGTAGCCCTTGTTGCCCGCCGTATCGTAAGCGTAGATCGATACGTTAAACAGACCTTCTTCGAGACCGTAGATCGTGAAGTTGCGGGTATTTGGATCGAGCTGCCACGAGCGTACAGTTCCGTTAGGACAGATAAGTTCGAGGTACTGGCTGCTAAGGTTAGGCTCGTCTACCTCCCAGGATATAGTCACCGATTCAGACCCGAGGAGACAACCTGGTGCTGGTCTCACGATCTGTACGGTTGGTATTGTCGTATCTTCCTTTCCTACGTAGATTTCCGCCTCATCAAAGTAGGCTACTGCTTCGTAATTTAGGTAATTTGAGATGCCAAAGTAGTAGGCTCCAAAGGAAAAGTTGTATATCATGTAATCGGTCCAAGCTGTAAGCGGCAGTTTCCATTCATACTCCTGTCCATCAATGTATAGTCTAAAGATCATCCCATCATCATCTCCAAATTTGCTAAAATTGGCTGCCAACTCTGCTTTATACCATTTGTTGCACTCGAGGATAAACCCGCCGTCTAGAGAGGCAAAGTCTATCTGCCCTCCAGTTGCCCCGTAACCTGTTCCATACTTGATGAGTCCTTCGCGGTTAAAACCAACTATTGCTATATACCATTTACCATTTTCACGGTCATAAAGGTCGACATCTAACCATACACCTGCATCGAACTCTCCAAATTGCCCTTCAGGAAGGTAGAAACGAATTGTTATCTTCTTCAGGAGGTTATCCCAATGGGTAAAATCAGGAGCGACCAAAACGCTTCTCACATTTTTGCCAGGCTGAGGAACCGTCCATAATTTTGCGCTCCTATTCCCTGAGAAGGAAAGTTCCGTAGTAGTCTGAGCGTGCTGATCTGGTTTTTCTAAATGCCATTCGTACTCAGGGTGTGCGCTTTGATCCTGCCAGTTCTCAGGAAAATCAAATACCTTTTCATACTCAAAACCGTCCTTCTTCAAAAGAAGCCACTCTTGAGACTCAGCTTTCTTAACATAGAAATTATCAAGATAAAATTCTTGGCTCTCTTTATCATTAAAGCCAACTAACCCAGCATGGGAGTTAAAGGCTTTATATCCTCTGTAAGCATGATTGTAACATCCAAATGCAAAAAACAGCGGTATAATCCAAGATATGATTAAAGTAATAACCCCCATAGAGAGAATAACTCTTGATGGTCTACTCCCTGACGCTATTCTTGCGATTATGGTAATCTTTCTCACTCTTTAACATCTATTGCAGGATAAAAATTTTATCTATATAAAACCTTCTACACCACCCTTGAAAACCGCTCCGGTCTCAGAGCTTGAGTTCACAACTTTGGCGAATTCGTCCTACGTATATACCTCCTAGGGTCTCAACAGCCTTATCCCTAGCCTCACTATGCTCGCCTAATCTCTGTACGCTCTTCTTGGTGTGCCTGGTGCTGGATTCCACTAGGTGACCAATAAGCCACTACATCGTTTGAAGGACACGAAGAGCGATCTCTACCGATCGTAAAGTTAGTTGGCTAGCTAAACGCTTAGCGTTACGAAAAACTACCGAGTACGCTTTCGTCTACGCCAGAGGAGAAGGACAACAGCAGCGACGATCGCTGCGGCAACAATACCGAGGAGTAAGGGGAGAGCTGAGGGTGAAGGTGCAGGAGTGGGTGCGGGAGCGGGTGCAACGGTAACCCTTACCACTACCACTACTGATGTTTCATGCCCAGCAAGATCGATTGCAGTAAGGCGAATGATGTAAGTGCCTGAGCTTAAGGTGAGAACGTAGTTAGTGGCTGTAGAGTCGAAGTCGGCGATGAGTGTATCGTTGAGATATAGGGATATCTTTTGAACGCCGACCGCATCCGTTACACGCCACTGAACGGTTAGGTTTCCTTCTGGAACGCTACTGTGGTTAGCGGGTTCGAGTATCTGAAGGCTGGGTGGGGAGGTGTCGACCGCGAACGTGCGCACAGCCTGAGAGCTATGGTTTACGTAATCGAAGGCTACTGCTTGGAGTGTATGCCAGCCTTCAGGTACTAAGACCTCAACAGAGCTGGAGTCGGGTGGAGCTAGAATCCGCTTAGCTTCGATCCCGTCGATTAGTAGCTGGAGCTCTGCCACGCCATATGCGTCAGATAGATGCCACTCGATGGTAACGATGGTGGAGGTAAGAACAGCAGATTCGCTAGGCTGAAGGATGCTGATCGAGGGTGGAGTCAGGTCGACAGCGAAGACAACAGTCGCGCTAGCGGACCAGTTAGCAGCATCGGTCGCTCGAACGGTAAGCGTATAGTTCTGCTCGCTCACATCGAGGGGGATTTCCTGAAGACCTGATGAATTCCAGTTAACCGTCTTAGTAAGCTGTCCGTTAAGCAACACTTCTATCGTACAGGGATGTGCATCAGTTGCGTTTATACAGACGGTAATTTGTGGTGTGTTTAGGAGGGTGTGATTCATTGGGTTGAGTATTTGAAGAGTAGGTGGCGTAAGGTCGATTGAGAAGTAGGTTGTACCGGATCCCTTATTGCCTGCTGCATCGTACACGTGAAGCGATACGTTGTAACTACCTTCGTCGAGATTAGCAATCGTGAAGTTGCGGGTGGTCGCGTCGAGTTTCCACGCATGTGTAGTGCCATTGGGGTAAGTGAGTTCAATGTACTGGCTGCTAACTTCAAGCTCTTTCACTTCCCAAGCTACCGTTAGGTTCTTGGAGCCGAGGATGCAGCCCTTGCTAGGCTCTACGATCTGTACAATGGGGGAAGTACGGTCTACGACTATCGTTGCAGAAGAAGACGCATTAAAGCCAACAGAATCGAAAGCTACGACGCTAATGTTGTAAATGCCCTCCTCTGGCAAGTCGATTGTGTAGGAGGTAGTGCTCCCCGAAAGCCGTGCTTTGAGCGAAGCATTAACGTAGACTTCGACAGCGCTAACGTTGTAGTTGTCACTAGCTGTCCACGATAAGGTGTATTGGGAAGCGTTGGTCGAGACGCACCCTCCTTCTGGCGGGTCGAGAAGATGTATGGTTGGAGGAGAGGAGTCGGCGAAGAAAACTACTGTGTCAATGGCCGCGTTTCCAGCAGCATCAACAGCAGCAACATCAACAGAGTGCCAGCCATCGCTAAGCGCAGGTACAACGCAAGACTGGTTTAGCCCTACATCGACCCAGTCCCCGTTATCAACACGAACTAGGTAGTGCGTTATACCAGTACCTGTGTCACTACCAGTCCACCAGATATCAACCTGTGGACCAGCGACGACGGATCCGTTGCTGGGTGAAGTTATTGTGATGGAGGGGGGCTGTGTATCTACGTAAATGATAACAGAATCGGAGCTTGTTGGTGTGGGGATTCCTTGGAACCCGTCCACACGTATTTCAAAGCATCCATCGGAGGGAACGGTAATTGTGTAGCTGTAGACAGGATCGGTTCCAGCGGGTATCGGTAGGGTATTTTGTTGAGTACCGTTGAGGAACACGTTGAAGTAATCGGTGGGTGGGGTAAAACCAGGTCCGTACCAAGTAACTAGCACAGAGTGTTGTGCTAGAACCGTACCGTTTGCAGGATCTACGATCTCGACTAACGGCCCTTCAAGAACTAGTGGGAGGTAATCGATGTTGTTGGCATCTATAACGAACGCAGTGTCGTTGTACCCATCGTCGGGGTTGTTGTCAACCTCCGCAAACCCAGCCCAGTAATTGCCTCCGAGGTAGGGTCCTCCCGCGATGTTAGGTCCTTGAGTATAGGCGGTTACATTCCATAGAGCAGTAGCGTTAACGACAACCACGTGGGTAGTGGCGGAGATCCAGTTGTTATAGATGAGCGAGTCCGTTTCCACGGTTTCATTGCTAACAACAGTGACGTTGATGCCTACGCTAGTGAGTATACTTGTAACGAGGTTTCCTTGTACGGTATCGTTAAACGCGTTGATTAGGTGAACACCAGTTTGGTTGAACTCACGGATGCTATTCGCTTCAACACAGCTATAGTTGGTTCCGTTTAGGAGAACACCGGTTGTACAGGAGGTTACAGTATTTGTCCGGATAGTGAGGTTGAAGGACCAGTAGGCTTCTACGCCAACTCCACAAAGTGTAACGTTGCACCTCTCAACTATCGAATTAGAGCAACTGATTACCGATACCGCGCTTACCATTCCAACGAACCCGCTGTATTCGATGGTAGAGTTCGTGGATGCGATCATGTAGGCTCCAAACAGACAATGCGTAACGGAGACGCTGTATACTGAGACGAAGCGAGAGAATGCTATAACAATGCCTTGAATGTGGCGCTCCGGCTGGATACCTTTTATTCGGCAAAAGTCGCTGTTAACAAAACCTACAAACCCTGCATCGCTTGCATCAAAAAC
>QMWL02000019.1 GCA_003661605.2 archaeon | reverse complement strand
GGTATTCCACAGTTCAAACTCGATGAGTCGTTTGCGCGTTCGAGGATGAAGCGGAATTGCTAGTTGTACGCGTAATCGGCTCAATCGTTTCGAACCTGAAACGACTTTCTGTAGTCTGTCTAATCGATCCACAGTCTCTGCCCGATGAATTGTAATTAGAATGAAATCCGATAGATCGTATCGTGCGCAAACTTCATCAGAGCATTTTACTGCTTTAGGAGCTAGTTCTATAAGAGCGTCCACGATCGCATTACCTGTAAGGTATATCCTATCGGGCGGTATTCCTTCGCACTTCAGGTTGATGACGGCCTGTTCGGTTGGAGCAAATAGAAGCAAACCGCAATGATCTGCAATGCGCCGATTCAGCTCTTCTGGCATGGTGTAGTCGAAGCTCCTCAGACCTGCTTCTACGTGAGCGAACGGAACTTGTGTTTTAACGGATGCAAGCGCAGCTCCTGCACAAGTGGAGGTATCTCCCTCTGCTATCACGATATCTGGTTCTCTCTCTTCTACAATTCTTGCAACTCCCTTAATGGTTTCAGCTAGTATTTCGTAATCAGGTTTCCCTCCTACTGTTAGCCAGATGTCTGGTTCACCAAGTCCAAACTCTTCAAGAAATACCCGTGATAGCTCGTAGTCGTAGTGCTGTCCACTCGCTACAAACACAACGTCAACACTGCGTGCTCGTAGCTCTTTGATCACGGGAGCTAATTTGATGAACTCCGGACGAGTACCCGCTACAACTAGCGCACGCAACAACTCCTTACCAACACAAGTTTTAATCGTGCTCCTCGCCAGCGCTGCCGATGGAGACTGTTATCTGCAAAACCTGCCTTAGGATGGAAGTTCTCTGTCCTCATTGTGAGGAGCTCCTTCGGTCTGGCAATGTTAGTCGTGAGTATCTTGCTGTCGCTCGAAAGCTTCTCGATCTGGAAGAGAGAGGACTATCTGAGTTATCGAAGGTTGAGCTGAGAAACGTCTTTGTCACCGACCGTATGATGATCCTCCTACTAAACCCTGAGGGGTTGCAAGCTCTACGTGGAAGGATTCGACAGATTGCGCGTGTGTTAGAACGAGAATTTGGACGTCGTATTAGAATGGTCGGTGACTATCGCGACATTCGCGATTTCCTAGAGGACCTGATATACCCTGCTCCCGTAATAACTGTCAACACCATATGGGTCCCCGATGGTACGCAAGAGATTCGACTAATAGTATATGCTTCTGATCTACGGCGATCAGGGCTTTCAAAAGAGGACGTTGAGCGCATTGCACGTGTAGTTAAGGGGGTTGTAGTACGCGTAACTACCGTATAATTTGCGCCCATTACGCCCCTCTAGTCTTTCTCGCGACCATTTCAACAGAAAGGTTCGAGTACGTGGTTGGGTAGGCGATGTTCGCGACAAAGGACGTATAGTCTTCTTCACTCTTCACGATCGTCAAGATTGGGTGCAAGTAGTGGTTAAGCCTCCTTTTATTGAACACTATCGCGCTATTGGTGGCCTTCGGCGTTTAGATGCTGTTATAGTAGAGGGTAATTACCTTCCTTCGAAAATTGCAAAACGAGGTGCAGAGCTTGTAGCTGAAAAAATCGAAGTTTTGTCGAGAGCGGCTGAAAAGCTCCCGATAGATCCAACCGGAAGAACACCCGTAGAGCTACCAAAGCGTCTTCGTTATAGAATACTTGATTTACTCTCAGATCGAAGTCGTGCCATCTTTAAAGTACAGGAAACCGTTTTGTGGGCTGTACGTACCTTCATGCGAAAGGAGGGCGCTATCGAGGTTATAACTCCCAAAATTATCGGAGCTGCTACGGAGGGTGGTGCTGATCTATTTACCTTCGACTACTTCGGAATGCGGGCATTTCTTGCTCAAAGCCCTCAACTGTACAAGGAGCAGCTAGTTATTCCCTTCGAAAAAGTATACAGCATAGACACGTTCTTCCGAGCTGAGGAGCATAGCACCTCTCGCCACCTCAACGAATTCGTTTCCATAGACTACGAAGAAGCGTTCGCCGACTGGAGGGACGTGATGGTGGTTCTTGAGCGTCTACTCAAATATATCTGTGAAAAGATCTCCGAAGAAAATGAACAAGAACTAAACACCCTCGGCGTAAAACCATGGGTTCCCGACCTGCCGCTTCAGCGTATAACCTTTGATGAAATACTAGACGAATTGAAGCGTAGAGGCGTGGATGTCCAACCCGGTAAAGACATTCCTCCTTCCGCTCTTCAGGCCCTCACTAAAGACCTCGAACGCGCTTACTTCATTACCGAGTGGCCTACTGAGCTTCGCCCATTTTACACAAAGCCCTGCGACGACGATCCAAGTCACACAGAATCGTTCGATCTAAACATAGGACCCATAGAGGTCGCAGGCGGTTCTACACGTATTCACGATCCAGAAGTGCTCGCACGCAGGATACGCGAGTGTGGACTGAATCCAGAGAGCTTTCAAACGCACCTTGAAGTGTTCCGTTGGGGTATGCCTCCCCATGCAGGGTGGGCAATTGGTCTAAGCCGCTTACTTATGACTCTGCTCGAGTTATCAAACATTAGAGAGGCTGTTCTGTTCCCTAGAGATCGTTGGTCTCTTATTCCCTAACAGTCTGGGTCTAGTCAGTAACGCCCATACAGTTATGATAAGTAGTAAGAATATTGTCAGCACCATCGCCAGCAAAATTACTGCGGTACTGGTCCCTCCTATGATCGGAATGGGTCCTATGAGAACTACAAAGCCTGTCTCCGTTACTTGAGAAGCTCTTCTTACTACTTCGAGTAACATCATTAATGCTCCTAATATGATTAGAAACACGCCTAGCCAGAACAACTCTTTCCTCAAGGCTGTGCAACCAGTAGAACTGCCAATATTAGCATAGCTATACAAATCGCTAGCCATATTACAAACAAAATCCACAACATCCTTCGGCTACTTGCGAAACAAATAGGTATGGGTCCTATACCTATAACGAACCCCACCTCGCTTCGTACACGACTTCTTTCATGTAAATCGAGCAATATCGATAGTACGATGAGTAGGATACCCGCCGCCAGCAGAATAAGACCCGCAAGCCATAGCGTCATATCCCGCTAAGTCTTCTCTCTGCTGTTCAAAAGCCTGCTGCGAGAGGATCCTGAGGCTTCATTATCTCCCTAAGTACCACGGTAGCGTAACACCCTCTAGGTAGCGTAAAGCTAACACGTAAAGCATCGTTGTGTGCTTCTACTGCAAAACTAGGTAGTACCACAGTTACTGAACGCCAGCCCTTTGCAAGGCGAGCACCTATCGCTTTCAGGTTCCGATACCACTTATGCGAGTCCGGATACGGTAGCAAGATGCCTGTTACACGAACGAACCGCTCCCATACCTTTCTACTCGCACTAGGTAGTGGTACTGCAAGCGCAGAAACTCCTCTTTGTACCTCCCGAAGAACTCGTTCTATACTACACGCCTCCACGCGTTCTACTGCACGGTTGCCTCGAAGGACGTAGTCGCCTATGGAGGGTAGTAGATGACCTTTGAGAAGTATCCGAGTAGATACTGCAATGTTAAATAGAAACGATTGGTACGACTGTACAAGAAGTGATCGCAATCGTGCGGGCAGAGCTCGTAGCGCTTTAAGAGAGGAACGCGTCTCCTTCAACTTAGATAAGATCCTATGCTCTACCATGAGGAAAGGAGGAATGCTCGTAAGTAGTTCTTCGGGAGTGGCTCCTCTAGCGGCAAGTACGCGGAATTCTCGTGCCTCCTGACTTTCTTGAAGCGCTGGTGTTGCTAGTATTACTTCGATCGCACGGCTCCATGCTCCCTCTAATAATAACCATCCAACGATGTGGTTGATCGGGCGCTTCGCTCCAAATCTCTGGTAGCCGTAGAAGTTGGGAAAGCCTCCCTTGTCGCATACTTCCTCTACTAGATCGCGTACTCGAGTGATAGCCTCCTCCATGTGAATCACTTCCCTAATTGTAATATCGAAGCGGTTTCCCATCAATCTTGCAGGTGATGCAGGTTTGGTTGAATAGCCGATGAAGGATAGGCTGAACCCTTCTCCCTCGAGATGCAGAGGCTTCCCTCCCTTTACTGTAAGGAATTGAAGCGTTCGAGCATACTTATCCTTGATACCAGCTATCGAAATTGCTGCCCTCGGCACACCTAACTCTGTAGCGATACGATCTAACGTTTCAAATGTCTCAACTCCTCTTTTTTCAAGAACATAGACTGCATACAATCCCTCGGTGTCCAACATCTCAGGAGCATTAGCTACACCCCAGCCCTCTACCTCCTCGATAACCACGAACTCCTCAATACTGCAACGAATTCTTCCTCCTACCCCTGGCTCCTTACTGAGGTACGTGAACATTCCAAGAAATACATCAAGTGGTGGTGCTAGCGGAGTAGGCGGCAACGCCCCGTTACCTTATCTACTTCTTCTTCAGGAGCAGGTCCTACCGCAAAGCAGGTTACTGTGCCTGGTGGTAATTCAGTTAGTCCTCTATCTTCGACTACGGCATGAGGCAATCCTAGCTCCTCTGCTCTCTTCCTTAGCTGCTCCAGCTCATTGAGAGAGTCTACTGTAACAACAACCTTCTTCTGACCCTCAGCTAGCCACGCCTCTGCCCACTCTCTCTTTGTTCTCCAAGCTTCAAGAAAAGCGGATACAGCTGCATGTGCTACCTGAGCTGCAGTTTTTCCTCGACTCATCGAGATGTCCTCACGCACTACGATGACTTGCTTGTAGCGGAACTGCGGCACAGGTTAATACTGTGTAGTAGAGATAAGCGTGGCTCTTTCCGAAGCCGATGTCGTCGTAGTGGGTGGAGGTCCCGCTGGTCTGCGTACTGCCGCGCTTTTAGCAGAACGTGGTTTGCAAAGTGTCATCTACGAGCAACAGCGAAGCTTGGCAGCCATTCCTCACTGTGCGGGCGTAGTGTGTGGGGAAACTCTATCGGCAATGGGGTTTGTCGCTAAACCCCCTCTTGTACAAACAGTACTCAACGAGGTTAGAGTAGTTGGTCCCGGTGGGGTCTCTGTTGAGCTGAAACCAAAACAGAGCGCTTACGTACTAGATAGAGGTCTCTTTGATTGTGCGTTAGCTGCTTCAGCTCTGCAAGCTGGCGCTGAGCTAGTACTGGGAGTTCATGTCACACACATTGAGGTTTCGAAGGAGCGTGCACTTGTCGTTACTACCAATGCTGGTAAAACTCGTTGTAAAGTGGTTGTAATAGCAGAGGGAATAGGGCGCATCCTTGCAGCTCGGTTGCTAGGCGGTAGAATGCGTCCTGCTAGTGCTGCACTGTTACATGCTGCTGTTATTCAGGGAGATGTAGAAGAGGATCGCTGTGAGATCTTAGTTGATCCTAGTGTAGCCAAGGGTGCTTTTGCCTACCTTATTCCCATTGAAGACAATCTCGTAAAAGCAGGCGTCGTCGCGCCTAAGGGTGACCCCCTAAACATCTTGAAGCAGCTGCTTCAGCGCTTTGGCTATCAGATTCAACCTTTACAGACAGTTGTACATCCTGTAAATCTATCAGGTCTGCTTCCCTCTTCGCGCGATTGCGTAATAGCTGTAGGTGATGCTGCTGGTCATAGCAAGCCTACAACGGGCGGAGGTCTCTGGCTGATAGCCCATACAAGCTCGCTGGCAGCGGATGCTGTATGTCGATTCATCAGAAGCGGTGTTGACCTGTCCACTTACGAACGCAGTGTGAAGCAGCGCTTCGGAAGCGAATTTGCTAAAATGCAGAAAGCGCGTGCCATTTTCAACTACATATCTGCCCGTATCCTACGTGCATGCATCCGGTTGTTAAATGAGGATCACGAGCTCCGTAGTATTGTTGAAAATTGGGGCTCTATGGATACGCTTGGATCTCTCACTCATGCACTCCTAAAACTTGATCGTGTGGCTCGTCTCATCAAGTCTGTTCTCCACTAGCGTCTCAGTCGTTGGTACAGTCGCCTTATCTTTTCAACAAATTGCATTGATCGCGTTAGAGGCATTCCATCTACCAGTTCGTCCGCCGCGCCAGTAACTCCGTCAACCGCACCAGCTGCAATAGCACTTCGAACGAGCCTAGCCTCTTGCTCTGCATCATGCACATATGGCAAGTTACCTAGGACCGCCACAGCAGCAGCCAGAGCATATCCTCCAAGATTTGAAACGCCAGCAATGAGCAGATAGTCACATCCCTCTGCCGCCGCAATTCCTTGTCTACACGGACACCTACATACATTTCCATACGGTATGTATCGCCTCACTAGTTGTTCCACAAGACCCATACCTAGTTCGTTACCTCCATCTCCTATAGCTATCCGCAATAACCCTCTTCGCCGCGCTTCCGCAAAAAGTGGATCCGTGTTACCCGACAAATGGGTGATGGACAGCCCAGATAGATTGTGATGAACCCCTACTCTATTTGCACCAGGTCGTTCGATGGCTATCAACACCTTTACATGATTTTCGTCCAGGAATCGCGTTGTCCAATTGGGCATTCTGACGAGATTTTCGATTAAAATGATCCGAGCTTCAACACGTACTTCTTCCAATAACCTTTGCATAATCTGCTTAGAGTATCGATCGGTGACAACAACTATGGGATTGCGATGGGAGATAACTTGCGCCAAAACAGCGGCTCCTGGGGGGCCATCTGTTTCCCCACTTAGCGTCCAAAGTATAGGAAACCCAGTTAGTATCGCTACTGATTCGTGTTTATCCAAGCTACTTGCGAGTTCTCGAGCGGCTGCTTGAAGAGGAGACTCGCCTATTGCGTCATAGGCCCCAGCAAACAGGGGGTCTAGTCCGCGTCCGAGAATGTCAACCTGATAGACTTGCTCTAGGATGGAAACATCCACATGCACCCTACATCAAACGATTAAAGGCAACTATGGGCTACCGCCGCCAATATGGTGGTTGAGCGTCGTGTAGAACCTGTCCGCTGCAGCTGGTGCGGCAAGATCATTTGGCCTGGAGAAAGTTGGGTGAAGTTTCCTTGTCCAAACTGTGGTCGCGTGCTAATAATACGCTGTGAGCGGTGTCGTAAACTGGTTAGACCTTACAAGTGCGTACACTGTGGGTTTATGGGTCCGTAGCCTTGACCTCTCGTATTCTCGCAACCTATAGAATCTTCCCTGAAGACCCTGAAGGAGGTGTTGAGTTCCTTAAGGAGAATCTTACCAGGTCGAAACCTGACTGGGTAGAGATCGCTGGTATTCAAGAGGAGCCTATTGCGTTTGGTCTCGTCGCGCTTATCGTTACTCTCGCAATACCTGAGGATCCTAAATATTCGCTATCTGCGCTAGAAGAGTGGTTAGTGAATGTGGAAGGAGTAAGCGAGATTCAGGAGGTGCGAGTAACTAGAAGCCTCTAGATCTCTGCTTCCCAGTATCGTTCGCGAAATCCACTAACGCTGCGCATTCGCTCTGCAATGGCTGCGGCACGGTCTGTCGGATATTCATGTGTAAGGCAAGCGAGGCACAGTTTCTCTCTAGGAAGCCCGATTGCCGACACTAAATCGTCGATCCGCTGATATACAAGAGAATCTGCTCCTATCATCTTACAGATCTCCTCTACTGTTCGACCATGTGCCGCAAGCTCTTCGTGTCTTGAGATATCAATCCCGTAAAAACAGGGACCGATAATCGGGGGACAGGTTATTCGTACATGAACTTCCTTAGCACCAGCGCTTTTGAGCAACTGTACTATTTGACGCATGGTGGTTCCACGGACTATACTATCGTCAATGAGGAGTACGCGTTTCCCTCTTATTACCGATGGCACAGGTGTTAGCTTCATCCGAACAGAGAACGACCTATCTGCTGTTGGTGGCATAATAAAGGTACGTCCGATGTACCGGTTTTTCATTAAACCTTCTCTCGTTGGAATACCTGTAACTCGAGAGTAGCCTTCTGCTGCAGGTCTCGCGGTATCTGGGACAGGGACAATAACATCAACATTTACATCATGGTACTTCGCAAGCATCTCACCAAGTTTGATTCGGACATCGTACACACAGCGGTTCATCACGACACTCTCAGGTCTGCTAAAGTACACAAACTCAAACATGCAAAACCGTGGATTAGATTTTGCAAAACGGACTATCTCAATATTTCCCTCTCTATCTACACGAACGGCGGTTCCCGGTTCTACATCATCAATCTGCTTGGTTGAGAAAACCTGGATGGCAACACTCTCAGATGCGGCATATGCTCCTTCATCGCTTCTCCCATACGAAAGCGGTCTGAACCCATGAGGGTCTCGTATAGCGACAAGTTCTCCTTCACCTGATATGAAGACTGCTGAGTAAGCTCCCTCCACCTGTGTGCTTACTCTCTCCAAGGCTTGCTGAAGATCTCTATACGTCTCCAAGGCTGTTGCCAAGACCCCCATCAGGACTTCTCCGTCGCATCTAGAGAGTAAGCTCCACCCTTGCCTCAGAAGCAATCTACGTAGTTCGATCAAGTTTACCAGATTACCGTTATGTGCGAAGGCGATACCACGTCGAGGGTAGCTCGCGAAAAACGGCTGTGCATCTTGTACAGAAGGCATCCCTGTAGTAGAGTACCTCACATGTCCTATACCTAGCGGTCCAGTCAGCCGGTTTACTTTATCAGGTGTAAATACCTGAGTAGTTAGTCCTACGTCCTTGTGGATGTGAAATCGTCCATCATAAGTTGCAACTCCCGCAGAATCTTGTCCTCTGTGCTGAAGCATGATTAGCCCGTTCACGATAACGGGGGCAGCAGGCTCTTCGTTCAGAATCCGGCAGCCAAAGATGCCGCACTCTTCACGAGGCAAGTCCCTTCGCAACTATTCGAGCCTTTTTGCCTTGTCCTATCAAAGCATTTAAAGAAGGATAACCACCTCAGATGCGTTGAGTGAGCGAGTACTGAGACTTCGCGTAATGGAGGCTAAGCTTCGTGATGTAGGGAAGGGAATCGCGCGTATAAGCGCACGTGCTATGCGCGAGCTAGGTGTTGAACCGGGTGACATCATCGAGATCCGCGGTCGAGGAGTTACTGCCGCTAAGGTCTTGCGTGCATATCCAGGAGATGAGCATACCCCCGATATAATCAGAATTGATGGTTACATTCGAAGAAATGCTGGTGTTAGCGTAAACGATTATGTTGTAGTCAAAAAGGCTGTTGTTCACCCTGCGCAATCAGTTCACCTAGCTCCTGGGGAGCCGGAGCTCCGCATACGACCTGATAGCGATTTCGTAAACTTTCTCCGTAATCGTCTCTTAAATATGCCGTTCTGCGAGGGTAACTCAGTTCCAATACCTCTTATGGGTAGCGTCATAGTCTTTGAAGCGATTCGAACCACTCCAAAGGGGATCGTTGTAGTCACCCCACGTACCGCAATACGGCTTGTTCCCCGGACTGAGCGTGCTGTAGGAATCCCCAGGGTCACTTACGAGGATATAGGTGATCTACATGAAGCTATTGAACGGATACGCGAGATGGTCGAGCTTCCACTACGGCACCCTGAGCTATTTCAGCGATTAGGCATCGACCCGCCAAAAGGTGTACTTCTTTATGGTCCTCCTGGTTGTGGAAAAACACTCCTCGCTAAGGCTGTCGCAAACGAAACAGATGCTGCTTTCCTTGCGATTAACGGACCAGAGATCATGAGTAAGTATTATGGAGAATCAGAGGCAAGGCTTCGCGAAATCTTCGAGAGGGCTCGGCAAAATGCTCCTGCTATTATCTTCATCGACGAAATCGATGCCATAGCTCCAAAGAGAAGCGAAGTTACTGGAGAGGTAGAGCGGCGTGTTGTCGCTCAACTTCTAACACTAATGGACGGACTTCAAACTCGTGAGGGTGTTATTGTAATTGCTGCAACGAACCGCCCTGAAGCACTAGATCCTGCTTTACGACGACCTGGACGCTTTGACCGCGAAATCGAAATCCCTGTTCCTGACAGAAACGGTCGAAAGGAAATTCTAATGGTTCATACGCGGGGAATGCCT